>JALZHC010000269.1 GCA_030914105.1 Acidobacteriota bacterium | reverse complement strand
CGGCAACATCGTCGAGCGCACGCTCGACACTGCCGGGTCGGTCACGGGTCAGCGCGTCGTCGGCAGCGTCGAGTCGCTGACGCGCCAGGGCACGGACACGACCAACGCCGCGGGCCAGACAGTCCGCCGCGTCCTCGACACCAGCGGCGCGGTCATCGAACTCACGCTCGACGCGGCGGGCCGCGTCATCAACTCGCGCGTCGTCAGCCAGGCGACGGGCAGGCCGTAAGGGAAGTCAAAAGTAAAAAGGCAAAAGGGGCGGGCGAGGGGGATTCGCGGCTCAGTCTCCCTTCGCCCGCCTCCGCCTTTCTGAAACCTCAAGCGCCGGCGGACGTGTAAAGTGCTGGCGGGCCGCGGGCATTGGGGCGGGGCCGGGCGACCGCGAGGGCCGGTTCCCCGCGTTTTTCTTTCGCCTTTTTACCTTTTGCCTTTTGCCTTTGCAGCGGGTTATGCTTCTCTTCGTGCCGGTGAAGCCTCCCGGCGGGCCGCCCGCATCCGTGTGCACCTCTTCGGAAAGCGAAAGAGCAAGTGATCGCCAGACTCAATCTCGCCAGCGACCCATTCCGCAACCGCACGCTGCCGTGGACGGTCTCCGTCGTGGTCTCCGCGGTCTCGCTCGCGGCGCTTGTCCTCATCCTCGCGCAGTACAGGCAGGTGAGCGCAGAGGCCGCCGTCAGCGAACGGCAGGTGCAGGCGATGCGCACGCAGCGCGCAGACCTTGAGAAGCAGGCGCAGGAGATCAGCCAGAACATTCCGCCGGAGCAGCAGCAGACGTTGAAGGCCGCGCACGAGCTTGTCAGCCGCAAGAGCTTCTCCTGGTCGCAGCTCTTCACAGACCTCGAAGAGTTCCTGCCGCAGGACGTGCGCGTCTCGCGCATCAACGTCCGAGGGGTCGCGCAGGTCGGCGACCAGACGCGCGCAGACCTCGACCTCACCATCGTGGGCCGAGCGCCCACGGACGTGACCGGCATGATTGATGAGATGAACCGCGCCGGCATCTTCAACGCCGTCCCGCTCACGGAGAATCAGAAGTCCGGCAAGGGCGAGGCCGGCTACGAATGGACGCTGCGAGTCTCTTACGTCCAGCGCGTGAAGCGTCGCGGCGAGACGAGCGGCGTGGTCGGCTCGCTCGCGCCGAGCGTGCGCCTCGACAACACTTCCGACGCGGGGGGGCGCGACTAGCTTTGCGAGACGACGCGGCAACCGGGACGACCTCGAACGCCGGGCGCTCCGCCCTGCGCACGCGCTTCGACAGCTTCCGTAGCGCGCGCCGGCGCGGCCCGCTCGGCCTCGCCGAAGTCCTCGCGCTCACGGCAGCCGCCGCGCTCCTGCTCCTCGCCGTCTTCGCCTACCTCTTCCTGCTCGTGCCGCAGCGCTCGCGCCTGCAAAGCCTCGAAGTCGAGCGCGGCGACCTCCAGCGCGTCATCCAGAGCACGGAGCACGTGGTCGGCGGGCAGAAGGACACGCAGCAGCGCGCCAGCGAGATACTCGCCAGCCTTAACAACTTCCAGATCGAACACCTCGGCCAGCCTGGCTCCGCCAACAACATCATAGATGAGCTGAACCGCCTCATCCTCAAGAACAACCTGCGCATCAGCGGCGGCATCAGCTACACGCAGCTTCAGGAGGCAGCGCCCGGCGCGCAAGGCCCTCAGACGCAGCGGCGCGCGTCCGGCGACGAGTCGCAGCAGCGCGTCGTGCAGAGCATCTTCCCCGGCATCGGCGTCACGCTCACGGTCGAGGGCACCTACGCCAACCTCCGCCACTTCATACGCGACATTGAGGCCGACCGGCAGTTCGTCGTCGTCAACACGGTCGAACTCGAAGGAGTCTCCGACTCAGCCTCGGCGCACGAGATGGGCGCGTCGGCGAGCGAGACCGCGCCGCCAGCCGCCGTTAACCCTGCGCGCCCGACGACCCCGGCGACTCCGCGCGGCGCAAACACGACGACGAGGCCCGTCAACCCCGAAGGCGCGCCCGCGCTCGGCACGCAGATGCCGCCGTTGCAGAGCACGCCCACGCGCGGCGCGCTCGTCAGCCTGCGGCTCGACATGGCCGCGTACTTCCGACGCGCGGCTTCGGAGTGACGGCGCGCGAAAAGTTTTGCGGCGACGCCTTTAGGCAGCGTCGCCCGCGAGTTAAAGACTCATGGCCCTGTTTGAAGGAAAGACACCTGCGGAGCGAAACAAGATGATCGCGGCCATCGTGCTGCCGCTCATCGCCCTCATCTTCGTCGTCCGCATGCTCTTCTTCGGCTCGTCCACGCCGGCCAGGACGGCCCAGACCGGCCCGACCCCAAGGCCCACGCCGAGACGACAGCAGGCCGGCCCGCAGCCCCTCGCGCCCGCGACCGACACGCCGGATGATCTCGTCAGCATGATGACGCCGGTCATCTGCTGCTCCGAGTTCGTCGGAGGCGCGGACGCGGGCCGAAACATCTTCGCCTTCTACGTCAAGCCGACGCCGACGCCGAACCCCTTAGGCGCAATGACGCCCACGCCCACGCCGACTCCGCCGCCGCCACTCGTCCTCGCCTCGCTCGCCCCGCAGAGCGTCTTTGCGCGCACCGCCGGCTTCACGCTCCAGATCAGCGGCGATAAGTTTGGCCCCGCCGACCGCGTCTACCTCGAAGGCCAGGAGCTTCAGACGCAGTACCGAAGCATCCAGCAGCTCACAGCCCAAGTGCCCGCCGCTGCCATCGCCAGCGCCGGGCAGCGGCAAGTCGTCGTGCGCACGCCCGACGGCAAGCTCTACTCGAACCCGACGACGCTCAACGTCATGCAGCCGCCCGCGCCGACCTACACCTACATCGGCCTCCTCAAGCGCGCGCACTCGAACACCGCCGTCCTCAAAGACTCGCGCGGCGAACTCTACAGCGTGCGCGAGGGCGACATCGTCGAGGGGCGCTTCCGCGTCACCGAAATCTCCGAGCGCGGCGTGAACGTGGTGGACAAGGACTTGAACATCAAACACACGATGCCCTTCGTCTCCGCGAGCGGCGGCAACACGACGGGCCGCATCCCCGGCTCGATCCAGCCCCCACCGCCCGCCGCCGAGGACGACGAGCCGTGACAGAAGCGGGCCGAGCGCGGCTTTGACGCTGCGCTCGGCCTAGAAGATTCAGGCGACCCCAGGATGAAGACGCGCCACACACGAGGGATCGAACCCGCGCCGCGCCACGACGAGCGCGGCTATTCGCTCGTCGCCCTGCTCGCGCTCATGACTGTCCTCATGATCATGATGATGGCCGCCGCGCCGAGCCTCCGCCAGCAGTCGCAGCGCGAGCGTGAGCTTGAGGCCATCGCCCGCGGCGAGCAGGTCGCCGAGGCGATACGCGCCTACGTCCACTATGCGCACCGCCTGCCCACCTCGATGGAGGAGCTGCAGGAGGGCGCGCCCGTCGGGACGAGAAAGGTTCAGGTGCTGCGCGCCAGCGCCGCCTGCGACCCTCTCACGAGCTACAACGGGAAGTGCGGCGACTGGCGTCTCATCAAGGTCAACGACCCCGCGCTCATCAGCTTCATCCGAGACCTGACCCGCTACACCGACGGCCACCTCCCGTCGCCCACCAACGACCAGGCGCTGGCGCAGGTCGCACAGATGCCGCGCGTCACCGGCGTCCTCGACATAGACACGGTCGAAGACTCTTCGGGCGGCGACGACGACACGCTCACGAGCACGGGGCCGTTCGTCGGAGTCGCCAGCCGCAGCCGCCGCGATTCCGTCGTCACCTACTACGGCATCGAACGCCACAGCGGCTGGGTCTTCACTCCCTTCTACAGATGATCGCCGCGCGCGCCGCGCACGAAATCGCGTAGCTCGACACCTCGTTCAAACGAAGAGTCGCGCGCCGGAAGACAACACGCTCTCCGGCGCGCGAAAATTTTTTTGCCCGCTGATGAATTAAGTTGTTGACATCTTTTTTTAATCTGTTTATAAATCTCAATATGTTGTGCGCGATTCGACCTAGGCCACAAGAGAAATAGCAACGCAGTATCTTGTGGTGAGGAACAACCCAACAGCAGAAAACTGAAAAGGAGCAGCTACAGCTTATGGCAACTAAGAAAGCAGCAAAAGGCGGAGCGAAAAAGGGCGGAGCCAAGAAGGGCGGAGCCAAGAAGGGCGGAGCCAAGAAGGGCGGCTCGAAGAAGAGGTAACCTAGCCAGGGGTAGTACGCGCAACCTTCAACAGCGCACACAACACTCTTCGCCCGCGAGGGCGCTCAAACTGGACGGCGTTCGCACACGATGCGCGCCGTCCAAATTCTTTTTCAAGCTGTCAGCGTTCAGCCGTCAGCTTTCAGCTTTAAACCGCCTCGCTCGCGCCCGCGCACCAGGCCGCCTTGCCCCAACGCTCTCTCGTCGCTAAAAATATTCAACCCGCGGCAGTCAGTTCAAAGCTGACCGCTGACGGCTGAGTGCTGAGTGCTTCCTTATGCTTCGCGTCGCGCTGGTCGAGCCGGAGATACCACCGAACACGGGCAACGTTGCGCGCCTCTGCGCGGCGACGCGCACGCCCTTGCACGTCGTCGGCGTGACGGGCTTCCGCATGGACGAGCGCGCGGTGCGACGCGCGGGCCTGGACTATTGGCCCGAGGTCGAGCTTCACCGCCACCTCGACTTCGAGGCCCTGCGCGACGCTCTGCCCGGCGTGCGCTTCGTCTACCTGACGACGCGGGGCGGCGTGTCTTACGCCGAATGGGTTTTCTCGCAAGACGACTGCCTCGTCTTCGGGAGCGAGTCGCGCGGGCTGCCCGAAAAACTGCTGGGCGAAAACCCTGAGAGCCTCGTGACCATCCCGATGCCGAACCCGAAGGTGCGCAGCCTCAACCTCGCCACCTCCGTCGCCGTCGTGCTCTACGAGGCGCTCCGGCAGACCGGAGCGCTCGGAGGACAGAAGCATTGACGGTTGAAGAGAGTACGAAAGCACTGACGGTGACGCGAAGGCGAAAGCGGTGACGAGTGACAAGCGGCGGGTGACAAGTTAGAATCCTTCCTTAATCAACGTTCCCCGAAGAAACAAGAACGGATGACGGCGAGGGCTGTTAACTCGTCACCCGTCACTTGTCCCTTTTCACTGCTTTTGTGCTGCTTTTATGCTCAGAGAAGACATCCGCAACATCGCCATCATCGCGCACGTCGACCACGGCAAGACGACGCTCGTGGACGCGATGCTCAAACAGTCGGGCACGTTCCGCGTGGGCGAGCACGTCGTCGAGCGCGTGATGGACTCGATGGACTTGGAGCGCGAGCGCGGCATCACCATCATGGCGAAGAACACTTCGGTGCATTTCGCCGGCGTGAAGATCAACATCGTGGACACGCCGGGCCACGCCGACTTCGGCGGCGAGGTCGAGCGCGTGCTGAAGATGGTTGACGGCGTGATGCTTCTGGTCGACGCCGCCGAGGGGCCGCTGCCGCAGACGCGCTTCGTCCTGCGCAAGGCTCTGGAAGCGCGCCTGCCCGCAATCGTCGTCATCAACAAGATTGACCGCCAGGACGCGCGCCCCGAAGAGGTCGTCAACGACACCTACGACCTCTTCATAGACCTCGACGCCACGGACGAGCAGATAGACTTCCCCGTCCTTTACGCCGTGTCGCGCGACGGCGTGGCGAAGAAGAACCTGACCGACGACTCGCGCTCTTTGCGCCCGCTCTTCGAGGAGATAGTCAACACGATCCCTGCGCCGCGCGAGCTGCGCGACGACTCGCTGCAACTGCTCGTCGCCAATCTGGATTACAGCGAGTACGTGGGCCGCCTCGCCATCGGGCGCATCTTCTCAGGCCACATCGCGCAGGGCGACAC
>JALZHC010000847.1 GCA_030914105.1 Acidobacteriota bacterium | reverse complement strand
CGGTTCGATCTCGACGGCGCGCGCGAGGTACTTCCGGATGCGCGCCGCGTCCACTTCGGGCTGCTTGAGGAGCGCGTCCGCCGCGAGGTAGTAGGGAACGGCGAGGCCGGGGCCGGCGGCGATGGCACGCTCGTAGAAAGAGACGGCCTGCGCGTACTGCCCGCGTTCGGCGTAGACCGAGCCGAGGTATGCGAGCGCGGGCGCGGACGCGCCGTCCAGCTCGACGGCGCGCTCGAAAGACTTTTGCGCGTCCTCGTTCTTCGAGTCGCTCTGCTCGGCGATGCCGAGCGCGAGCCAGAGGCGCGAAGAGTTGGGGAACTCGGCAAGAGCCTCCTTCAGGCGGATGACGGCTGCCGCCGGAGCCTTCGTGTCGTTGAGGAGCATCCCGTAGCGCAGGCGGTAGAGTTCGTTGTGCGGGTCGCGCGCAATCGCCAGGCGCATCGCGGGGATGGCGTGCTCGACGTAGCCGCCGGCCTCGTAGACTTCGGCGAGCGCGGCGTAGACGGGCGCGGGGTCGAGTCCGCGCGCCACGGCCCCTTCGAGCGTGCGGCCCGCGGCGCGTATGTCGCCGCGCTTGAGCTGTGCGCGCCCCAGGGCGACGACCGCGCCGGCGTTGGAAGGGTCGAGCGAGAGCGCGACGTTCAACTCGTTGATCGCCTCGCCGAGCAGCCCGCCTTCGAGCAGCGCCTCGCCGAGTTCGGCGCGCGCGGCGGCGGAAGCCGACAGGGACTGAGGCGGAGAAGAGGGCGACGCCGTGACGGACTGTGGCGAAAGGACGGATGAGGGCGGGGCGACGGACGGCGACGAGCCGTCGGACGGCGATGCGGTGGCCGGGACGAGTCTGTCGTATTGGCGATAGGCTTTCGCCGCTCCCTCCTTATCGCCGAGTCGCAGGGAGATGACGACGAGGGCGCGCGCGATCTCCGCGTCGGGCGCGACGCCCAACGCGTGCTCGAACAGCTCGCGCGAGGCGCGCAGGTCTTCCGCGCGGCCGGAGCTGAAGCGTATCTGCGCGAGGTTAACGAGCGCGTTCGGCTGGTCGCCGTCGAGCTTCAGAGACGCCTCGAACTGCGCGGCGGCGAGCTGAAGGCGACCGAGGCGGACGAGTATTGCGCCGTAGTTGTTGCGCGCCGAAGCGTCGAAGGGCGCGAGCGCGGCGGCTGCGGCGAAGTGGCGCTCGGCCTCTTTCAGGTCGCCGTCGCGGTCGGCCAACACGCCGAGGTAAGTGTGCGCGTCGACGCAGTCGGGGTCGGCCTCAAGCGCCTTGCGGAAGGAGGCACGCGCTGACGTGGCGTCGCCGCGCTGGAGCGCCGACGCGCCTTCGGAGACGAGGGCGGCGGCGCGCGCGCTATCGACCCCGCCGCCGCGCGACGCCGGGCGGTTCTGCGGCGTCGCACCTTTCTGCGTCTGCGCGCCTTTCTGCGCCGTCGTGCTTCTCTGCGCCGCCGCGGCGTTTTGCGCGCCCCTCTGCGTCGAGCCGTCGGCTGCACGCGCCGGGGCCGGCGGCGACACCAAGAGCGCGAAGGCTGCGGCGGCGAGCAGCGTTCTGAGCGGCGAGGAGGTTGAATCTCTCATCGGTTGCAGCGCCGCGTGCACGGAGCGGCTTCGTGGAAGAATAAAGCGAGCGGCGCGGGGAGAGTTTAACCGAACTCCCCGCGCCGTTCATCTCGTCTGGGGTTCGCCTCAGTAGGTGATGCGAACCCGTATCTGGATCACGCGCGGCGCGAACACGTCGGAGCCGGCGACGCTGGAGAACCCGAAGTTGAACGGGTCTATCAGGTCGCTGCCGGGGAAGTTGAAGCGGTGGCGGTTGAAGACGTTGAAGGCTTCGGCACCCAGCTCCAGCATCATCGTCTCGGTGAGCCGCGTCTTCTTCAGCAGGCTGATGTTCTCGCTGAGGAACGGCAGCACGCGCGCATTGCCGATGGTCGGCGGCGCGTTGCCGAAGAAGCGGTTCGGGTTCGCGTAGAAGGCGACGTAGGCAGGGCTGATCGCGCCGGCGGAGGTGAACTCGGCGGGCGCGCAGTCGTAGCACGGCGGCGCGGCGAAGGCGGCGGGGTTGAAGACCTGCACGCGGTCGCCCGACAGCGGGTTGTTCGTCAGGATGGGCTGCCCCGTCAGGTTGGGACGGATGTCCGTGTTGAAGCCGGTCGAGCCGCTGCCGCTGAAGAAGCCCTGGCGCGTCAGCCTGACGACCAGAGGCAGGCCGGATTGGTAACGCTGGATGCCGTTGATCTGCCAGCCGCCCACAAGGCGGTCAACCCAGCCGCCCTCGTTCAGGAAGTGGTGGCCCTTGCCGAAGGGAAGCTCGACGAGGTAGTTGACGACGAAGACGTGCGTGGCGTTGTTCGGCGAGACCGAGCGGAGGTCTCTGCGGTCGCCCGGTATCTGGATGAGGCTGCCCGTGGG
>JALZHC010000846.1 GCA_030914105.1 Acidobacteriota bacterium | reverse complement strand
CGAGTCGAAAGACGAGACGAAGGATAAGCCGAAGGGCGAGCCGGCGGCGAAAACCGAGCCGGAGCTGAAGTCAGACGCGTCGGCGAAGTCGGATGACGCGGCGTCGGATGAAGGCGCATCGAAGAAGGATGAGGGTGGCGTGGAGGAGCTGCGCGCGCGGCTCGCTTCCGCATCGGACGCGGCGGAGCGTGCGCGCTTGCAGCGCGCGCTGGTCGAGCGTCTGAGTGAACAGGGCCGCGCCGCTGAGGCGGTCGAGCTGCTGCGCTCGATGCTTGCCGAAGAGAGGTTCGACCCGCCTTTCTTCTACAACGCGGGCAACGCCTTCGCGCGCCTCGGCGAGTCGGAGGCGGCCATCGAGGCTTACCGCAAGGCCATCGCGCAGCGCCGCGGCAACTACTCGCGCGCGCAGCACAACCTCGGCGTCGTGCTCACGCGGCTGGGCCGCTGGGAGGAGGCCGAGGAGGCTCTGACGGCGGCGCTGCGGCAGGAGAACTACACTTACGCGGAGGCGAGCTACAGCCTCGGACGTCTGCACGCGCTGCGCGGCGAAGCCGGGCTCGCCATCGCGGAGTGGCGGCGCACGCTGCGCATCAAGCCAGACCACGCGGACGCGGCAGTCGCGCTTGCGCGTGCACTTGCCGAAGACGGCGACCCCGCGTCGGCCTTAGCAGTCCTCGACGACTTCGGCGCACGCTTGAGCCGGCGCGGCGCGACCATCCCGCGCGACGTGACGGTCGCGCGCGGCGAGATCGTGGCCGCCGCGAACGTCTCCGCGGAGCCGCGCGGCAGGAGCTACTCCGAAGAGTCGAAAGGCGGCGAGCCGAAGAATCTGAAAGCCTCCGATGCGAAGAGCGAGAAGATGATGGGCGCGCGCGCGTCGGGCGTCGAAGATTCGGCGTCGCGCGAGTCGTCTTCTACTCCGCGCGACGAGTCGGCTTTAGTCGCTCGCGTTGAGTCGTCAAGTCCGCGCGAGTCGCGCTCGACGTCGTCGAAGCCTCTGCGCCCGCTCGTCATCGGCAGGGAGACTTACGACCTGTTGAACCGTGCGCGCGAGGCGCGCGAGGATCGCCGCGGCGAGGAGGCCGTCGCGCTCTACCGTCGCGCCATCGAGAAGAACGGCGGCTACTTCGCGCCCGCGAACCTCGAACTCGGCT
The DNA here is from genome assembly GCA_030914105.1 of Acidobacteriota bacterium. Lineage (GTDB taxonomy): Bacteria > Acidobacteriota > Blastocatellia > Pyrinomonadales > Pyrinomonadaceae > QHXN01. Next base: position 1,255 of record JALZHC010000846.1, on the reverse strand, counting down.
TCACGCTCGCCGGCCTCCAACGCACGGATGAGGCGGTCGCCGCGCTGCTCGTCGTCACCAGCCGCGAGCCTGCGCGTTACCCGATAGCCTTCTACCACCTCGGTCGCTACTACGAACACCTCGGCAGGCTTGGGCAGGCCGACGCGGCCTTTGCGCGCGCCGTCGAGCTTCTGGGCGACGAGAGTCCGCAGTTCTTCGCAGACCTCAGCCGCGTGCGCGAGCGCGAGGGCAAGTACGTCGAGGCGCTCGACGCCGCACAGCAGTACGTCCGCGCGATGGAGCGCGCGGGCGCGGCCCCCGCCTGGGCGCGCGAGCGCGTCACGTCCCTGCAAAAGAAGCTCGCGTCGGGCGCGGCGAAGACCTCGAAGAATTGAAACTGCAAGCCCTCGAAGAATTGAAACCGCGCCGCCTCTGCCGCGCGCGTCCCGCGTCGCCGCACGCGCACGTCGCTTTGAACCTCATCCGCGCGACCGACCCAAACGTCCGATGCGCCTGAAGACGCACGCACTACTGCTCTGCCTTCTGAGTTTCGCGCCCGCCTGCGGGCCGCGCGCGAGCCGCGCGCCGACTCAGCCTGCGCCGACCACGCAAGCATCACAGCCGACAGCCGCCGCGACCATGCCCGTCCCGAAGAGCGCCACGTGCGCGCTCCTTTCGGGCGCGGACATCAGAGAGGTTCAGGGCGAGGAGCCGACCGACGCGCAGGGAAGCGAACACCTCTCAGGCGGCCTCCGCATGTCGCAGTGCTTCTACCGCCTGCCGACCTTCAACCAGTCGGTCAGCATCGAAGTCGTCCGCGCCTCGGCGGACGCGCAAGGGCCGGTCAAGGACTACTGGCGGCAGAAGTTTCACAGCGACGCGGGCGAGAGTCGCGAGAGAGAACGCGAGCGGCGCGAGCGCGAGCGCGAAGAGGAGCTGAAGCGAGAGAACGCGAACGGGCAGGTGCGCGAGGGCGGCCACACGGAGAGGGAGAGGGAAGGCGAAGAAGAGACGCGCGCACGCCGCGTCGCCGGTATCGGAGACGAGGCGTACTGGTCGGGCGGCGTTGAGGGCGGCGCGCTCTACGTGCTCAAAAAGGACTCGGTCATCAGCGTGAGCGTCGGCGGGACGGAAGACGAGGCCGGGAAGATCAGGAAGGCGAAGGCGCTGGCCGAGAAAGTCCTGAAGCATTTCTGAGGCCGGGCCAGATGAAGAAACCCTGAGCGTGTTAAAGCCCCGAAGGGGCGAGATGTAAAAGCCAGGGGCAGAGCGAAGA
>JALZHC010000268.1 GCA_030914105.1 Acidobacteriota bacterium | reverse complement strand
GAGCACGGTCGAGCCGTCGGTGCGGATACGGTCGCCTTCGACAATCGGCTTGACGCCTCGTCCGGGGACGACCGTGTCCATGTGCGCGCTCATCATGATGGCATCGGCTCCGGGGATAGTGCCGGGGAAGCGCGCGATGACGTTGCCGGTGTTGCCGCCGACGGCCTCGCCCGCGCCGTCAATCTCGACTTCCGCGCCCAGCTCTTCGCAAATCTGTTTGACGCGCTCGGCCACTTCGCGCTCCTCGCGCGAGACGGAATCAATCTGGACGAGTTCGAGCAGAAGATTTTTGATGCGCTCCTGGTTAATCATTTCGGGTCTCCCGAAGAAGGATGATTAAAACTTAAAGACACTGCGGCAGGGCTTCGGTCGCGCGCGGCAATCCTACTACACGCGCCGCTCGGCGCGCACGCGAAAACTTCAGCCGCTCACACGTTCGAGCGCGCGCTGCAATTCGTCGCGCCCGGCCCGGAGCGCCGCCTCGTCGGCGTCCGCCGCGACGCGCAGGGGCGGCGCGATGCATACCGTCGCGCGCGTGAAAGGCTTCGGGATTTGGAGCCGATCCCAGCTCGGCACCTGCCAGAAGCGCTCGGCGTTGACCGCGAAGGGCAGCACCGCCTGGCCGGTCTTTTTGGCGAGGAGCAGCGCGCCCATCTTGGCCTCGTGGCGCGGCCCCTTCGGCCCGTCAATGGTGAAGGCCGCGGGACAGCCGCGACGGACGAGCCGCACCAGCTCGACGAGCGCGACAGCGCCTCCGCGCGTGGACGAGCCGCGCACAGCGCCGCAGCCGAAGCGCTGGATGAAGCGCGCGATGTACTCGCCGTCGAAGCTGCGCGAGGTCATGACGACGATGCGGCGGCGCTGCCAGAAGTAGAGCGTGAGAAAAATCCGGTCGTGCCAGAAGGTGTAGATCGGAAGCCCGCCGTCGCGCGCGGCCTCCTCCCAGTGCTCCCAGCCCTCGACGCGGAAGCGCACCGTGGAGCCGATGAGGCGGATAAGGAGGTAGAAGGCGAGGTCTGCGGCGCGTATGAGAAGTCGCTGCCGGAGCGTGTAGCCCGAAAGGTCTGCAAAGCGGTAGGCGCGCGCAACGCGCTCGTCGTCGCCGCGCGCCTCCGACGGGCCGCGGGTGAGCTTCTCTTCGCGCGGCTGCTCTTCGTGTGCCGAAGCCTGCATGGAGTTCGGAGTCTAGCAAAAAACGGTAGCCGATAGTCAGTAGTCAGGAGCCGGTAGAAAAGCCTTCGCCAACGGGAATCGACGAGTTCAGCGCCGAGGCCCGCGGCGCGGGGCCTACTGACTACTGGCTACCGGCTACTGACTCCTGATATATTTTGAACCGACGCCCTGCCCCGCGTCGTACAGCGTTGGCGGAAAGTTTTTGGAATCTCGCGAGCTTTTCGCGCCCTCCCTGGTTTTCAAGGCTTACGGCAAAACGTTTGCGGATGGACGGACGACGGATTCTCATCGTTGAAGGGAACGCCGGGCTGCGCACGGTGCTCGCCGACGCTCTGCGCGAGCTGGGACACCAGGTCGTGACCGCCGCCGACCGCGCCGAGGCCGTCGCGCGCGAAGACCTCGAAGAGTTCGACCTCATCATCTCAGACCTCGCCGAGTACGCCGACAGCGGCACGCAGATCGTCTCGGAGCTGAAGCGCCAGCGCCTCTTCGTCCCCATCGTCGTCTCCTCGGAGGAGGCGCAGCACGACGGCATCGTCAAGGCTTTCAAGCTCGGCGCGGCCAACTACCTCAAGAAGCCCTACGACAAAGAAGAGCTGCGCAGCATCGTCGATAAGACGCTCGGCTATAAACTGCGCTTCGTCGAAGACCTCAAGGTTCTGCCCTACGTCCGCGAGCACATCGAGTTCGAGCTGCCGAGCGACATCACGCTCATGAACGGCGTGCTCCACTACCTCATCGAGCGCGTCGCCGCTTTAGGCGTCATCAAGCCCGACACCTCAAACCTCTTCATCGCCTTAGACGAGGCGTTCGTCAACGCCGTCAAGCACGGCAACAAGCACGACCACACGAAGCTCGTCCGCATCACCGCCGACCTCTCGGCCAGGGAGGCGCGCTTCACCATCGAGGACGAGGGCGAGGGCTTCCAGGTCTCAGACATCCCAGACCCGCGCGACCCCTCCAACCTCTTCAAGACTTCGGGCCGCGGCGTGCTCCTGATTTACAACATCATGGACGAGGTCGAGTACAATGAGCGCGGCAACCGCCTGACGATGGTCAAGCGGCCCGAAAGCTCGCTCGACCACGAATTGATCAAGTCGCTGACGCCGCCGGATGACGCCCCCGACAAAAGCTGACGACCCGCACGGCCTCCGCACGCCGCTCGTCTTCCTCCTCGTCTTCGCCGCGCTCCTCCTGCTCCACCTCTCTCTGCTCCGACTCCCCTACTACTGGGACGAGGCCGGCTACTTCATCCCCGCCGCCCGCGACATCTACACGGACGGAAGTTTCATCCCGCACTCGACGCTCTCGAACGCGCACCCGCCGCTCGTGATGTCTTACCTCGCGCTCGCCTGGAAGCTCTTCGGCTTTCAGATAGAGGTCACGCGCGTGGCGATGTTGCTGGTCTCCGCGTTCGCGCTCACGGGCCTCTTCCGTCTCGCCGAGCGCGTCTCGAACGCGCGCGTCGCCGCCGCGACCGTCATCACGACGGCGCTCTACCCGGTCTTCTTCGCCCAAAGCTCCCTCGCGCACCTCGACATGACTGCGGCGGCGCTGACGATGTGGGGACTCGTGCTTTACCTGCCGCCGGCGAAGACGGGGAGACGGAGAGACGTGGAGACGGGGAGACAGGTTGAAGAGAAGAAGGCCGGATTGGGAGAGGAGGACGCGGGCGCGTGCGTGTACGAGAGGCGTGACGGCTTGCTTGAGAGACGTGGTCTGCGGCGCGCGATGTGCGTCGCCGTCTTCGCGCTGGCGGGGCTGGCGAAGGAGACGGCGCTACTTGTGCCCTGCGTGCTGTTCGCGTGGGAGCTGCTGTGCCTGCTCGTCCGCGGAAAAGAGAGACTCGCGGCGCTCGTGTGCATCGGGCGACCGCGTTCGGTCGTGTGGTCGGCGGCGCTGCTCGTCGCGTGCGTGCCGCTCGCGCTGTGGCTCGCATATCACCGCGCGCGCACGGGTTACACGTTCGGCAACCCGGAATACTTCCGCTACAACGTCGCCTCCACGCTCAGCCCCGAACGGCTGCTCTACGCCGCCTGGGAGCGTCTAAAGCACGTCACCTTCCACATGAACCTCTGGACGCTCACGCTCGCCGGCCTGGCCGCGATGCTGCTCAAGCCGAGACGCGACCGCGGCGTCGAGCGCGCGCGCATCAGCGTGCCCGTGCAACTGCTCTTCGCCGCGCTCATCCTCGCGCAGACGGTCGCGCTCTCGTTCGTCGGCGGCGCGGTGCTCGCGCGCTACCTCCTGCCCGTGCTCCCGCTCATCATCCTCATCTGGGTCTCGACCGTCTGGCGGCGCGCGCCCGTCTGGCCGCTCGCCGTCGCGCTCGTCTGCGCCGCGTTTCTGTACCGCGTTGAAGTCAACCCGCCCTACAGCTTCCCCTGGGAAGACAACCTCGCCTACCGCGACTTCGTGCTGCTGCACCGCGACGCCGCACAGTTCCTCTCCGAGAAGTACGTCGGCGCGCGCGTGCTCACCTCCTGGCCCGCGACCGACGAGCTGAAGAACCCCTACTTCGGCTACACGACGCGCGCGCTCGCGGTCTTCCCCGTCGCAGACTTCAAGCCCGAAACCCTCGAGCAGGCCGCGCGGCAAAAGTCCGACTACGACGCCGCACTCATCTACTCGACGCACGGCGGCCTCTCGCTCGAAGAGGCGGCCCGACTGCTCGGCGGCCGCGCCGTCTTCAAAGAGGAGCGCAAAGGCCAGTGGGTCGCCGTGCTCGACCTGGGCGGCGGAAGGTGAGGAGTCTGCGGCGGAAGGTGAGAAACCTGCGGCAGAAGGTGAGGAAACTTCGGGCGCGATTCTCATTGACGCGCCGCCGGAAGGTGATATAGTCTGCGCCCGTCCGTCACATCCGTGCTACGCATCCCTGCCTCGTCGTTCTTTAGCTGATAACCCTTTGACTCAGCCGTAAGGAGAAAACACATGCCTTCACGAAAGACCACAAGCAAGAAGAGTTCGGGCAGCACGCCCTCGCCTGACGACCCCGTGCGCATCTGCTTCGACCGCATCATCCCGCACGACTACGCGCCCGCGCGCACGACCTCGCTCAAGGCCGCCGTCCAGAGCATCACGGGCGGCGGGCCCGGCGCGCACCTCGACGCCACCGCGGGCGTGTTCGCGCCCGCGCACATGGCGATCATCCTCAACAAGAAGTGGCCGAACGGCTCGACGCTCAAGTGCCGCTTCCTCGACGGCAGCAACACCATGAAGAAGAAGACGGAGCAGAAGGCCCACATCTGGGAGAGCTACGCCCACATCAAGTTCAAGTTCGTGACCTCCGGCGACGCCGACATACGCATCTCTTTCTATGCCGATGCCGGCTCCTGGTCGGCCATCGGCACCGACGCGCTCGTCCAGGCCTACTTCCCGAAGTACCAGCCGACGATGAACTTCGGCTGGCTGCGCGACAACACGGATGACCAGGAGTACGAGCGCGTCGTCGTTCACGAGTTCGGCCACGCGCTGGGCTGCATCCACGAGCACCAGCAGCCCAACGCCAAGCTCAACTGGAACACGGCTGCCGTCTATAAGTACTTCTCCGGCCCGCCGAACTACTGGAGTAAGGCTGACATAGACTCGAACGTGCTCGAAACCTACGGCCCGAAGGGGATCGGGGCGACCATCTTCGACAAGAGCTCCATCATGCTCTACCAGTTCGACGGCAAGCTCTTCAAGAACGGCCAGGGCACGCCGCTCAACACACACATCTCGACGCTCGACAAGCAGCTCATCGGGCAGATGTATCCGAAGTAGCCGCCGCCCGACGCGCTCCGCGCTCGCCGCCGCGAACTTACGCCGGGCCGCCGCCGCGCGGCCCGGCGTTCTCTTGTCCGGCGGCGCGCGCCCGTTGGTCGTTGCCGGCCCGCGACCCTTTACCGTAACCTCTTTCTATGCCCTACGAACTCTTTCTCGCCTTGAGGTACTTGCGTGCGCGGCGCGGGCGGCGCGTGGCGCGCTGGACTGCGCTGGCGGCGGTCTTAGGGATTGCGTGCGGCGTGGCGGCGCTCACGGCGGCGCTGGCTTTGGCCAACGGCTTCCGCGACGAGCTGCGCGACAAAATCCTGCGCGGCACCTCTCACGTCACGCTGGCGCGCGAGGGCGGCGCGATGGACGACCCGCGCGCCGTGGCCGCGCGCGTGCGCTCGGTCGAAGGCGTGACAGACGCGACGCCGACCACCTACGAAGCCGCGCTGCTCACAGGCCCCAACGGTGCGACCTACACGCTCCTGCGCGGCGTCGACTCGGCCTCTGCGCGCGCGCGCAAAGAGATTCAGAGCACCGTGACCGCGGGCACGCTCGACGCCGTCTTCCGCCGCGCCGCGACGAACGGCGCAACGAGTGTGAGCAATGTGACAAGAGCAGGCGGCGCGGCGAACGGCGAGAACAATGCGAACGGCGCGCCGAGTGTGAGCGATGAGAGCGGCGGGGACGAAGCGCCCGTGCCCGTGGTCGTCGGCGAGGAGTTGGCGGCGCGCGCGGGGCTGACGGAGGTCGGCGACGAGGGCTGGGTGTTGACGGGCGGCGCGGCGGAAGAGGGGACAGGGTTCGTGCCGCGCGCGCGACGCGTGCGGGTCGCCGGACTGTTCCGCTCCGGCCTCTACGAATACGACTCGGCCTGGACTTACCTTTCGCTCGAAGAGGTCGCGC
>JALZHC010000024.1 GCA_030914105.1 Acidobacteriota bacterium | reverse complement strand
CAGCAGCACCGAGTTGACGACCGAGAAGATGGCCGTGTTCGCGCCGATCCCGAGCGCCAGCGCGCCGACGGCCACCGCCGCGAACCCCGGGCTCTTCAACAGCCGCCGGGTCGCGTAGCGAAGGTCTTGCACCAGTGTTCTCATCACTCACCCCGTTCGCGTGAACCATGAACCGTAAACCGTGACAAGAAGGAAGGGCTTTTCACTTGTCACGGTTCACGGTTCACGTCATTCGTATCTCAAAGCAACCATCGGATCGACCTTCGCCGCGCGGCGCGCGGGGAGGTAGCCGGCGAGCGCCGCCACCGCGCACATCAGGAGCACGGCCAGGGAGACGGAGACCGGGTCAGCCGGCGTTACGCCGTAGAGCAGGCCGGAGGCGAGGTATCCGGCGGCGAGCGCGGCGGGCAGCCCCGCGGCCACGCCGACGACGACGAGCACCACGGCCTCGCGCAGGATGAGGCGGAGCATGTCTTGGCCTTGCGCGCCGAGCGCCATGCGGATGCCGATCTCGTGCGTCCGCACGGCGACGCCGTAGCTCATCACGCCGTAGAGGCCGATGCACGCGAGCACGAGCGCCAGCAGGCCGAACGAGCCGGAGAGCGTCGCCATTAAACGCTCGCGCAAAAGCGACGACTCGACCTCCGTCTGGAAGACGCGGAAGACGATATTGATGTCGGGCGAGACCTCGCCGATGGCGCGCTTGATCGAGGGCGCGAGCGCGGCCGGGGCCGTCTTCGTGCGGACGAGGAACTGCGCGTTCTCGCCCGGCTCGGGCGACTGCGAGGCGGGCAGATAGGCCGCGGGCACGAACCCTTCGCGCAGGCTCTTGTACTTCGAGTCCTTCACCAGCCCGACGATCTCGTAAACCTTTTCCGGGCTGCCGGGCGTCGCCTCCACGCGGAACCTCCTGCCCAGGGGGTTCTCGCTTCCGGCCACGCGGCGTGCGAAAGTCTCGTTGACGATTGCGACCTTCGGCGCTTCGGGCGTGTCGGCATCGCCGAAGTCCCGGCCCCCAAGCAGCGCGATGCCCATCGTCTTGAAGTATTCGGGGCTGATGCGGTTGAAGACGGAGCCTTGCGCGCTGGCCTGGTCTGCGCCCTCCATCCACGTCCGGTTCCCCCACCAGTTGCCGGTCAGCGGGAGCACGTTGGCCTCCGCCGCCGACTCGACGCCGGGCACGGCCCTGATGCGTTCGAGCAGCCCGCGCCTGAAGGCGAGGCGGCGCTCGACGGGCAGGCCAAGCGGCGACAGGTCAACTCTCGTCACCAGCACGCCGTCGCGTCGAAGCCCGGCGTCCTGCGTCGCGAGCTTGGTCAGGCTACGCGAGAACAGGAGCGCGCCCGACACCAGCACGAGCGAGAGCGCGACCTGCGAGACGACGAGCGCACGCCGCAGACGGAAGCGCCCGCGCCCCGCCGTCATGCCGCGCCCGAAACTCTTCACGACCGCGCCCGCGCCGACGCGCGTCGCCCGCAGAGCCGGTGCCAGCCCGAAGAGCGCACACGTCAGAACCGCCGCCCCGGCACTGAAAGCGAGCACGCGCCAATCCATCACCGTCGCCACGAAGAGCGGGTTGTTTTCCGTGCTGAGCAGGGAGACCAGAAGCTGGCTCAAGTTCTCCGCGAGCAGCGCACCTAAGCCTGCGCCCGCCGCGGCGAGCAGCATGCTCTCGGTCAGAAGCTGACGCACCACGCGCCCGCGCGACGCGCCGAGCGCGAGACGGATGGCGACCTCGCGCTCACGGGCGCTGGCGCGCGCGAGCAGAAGGTTGGCGACGTTGGCGCAGGCGATCAGCAGCACCGTTCCGGCGATGGCAAGCAGGAGCCAGAGCGGGTTCTCATACTTCTCGCGCAGCTCGGAGACGCCCGCGGCGGCGGGGAAAGCAGTCAGGCGCGACTCGCGGTAGTCCTTCACGCTGTCGGGCGGGTAGCGCGCGGGGAGTGTATCGGTGAAGATGCCGGGCGAGAGCGAGGCGAGGTGGGCCGCGGCCCGCTCCTCAGTCCAGCCCGGCTTGAGGCGGCCCATCACGATGAGCCACCAGTCGGTGCCGGAGGCGAGCCGGCTGTTCTCCTCGCCCGCGAGCAGCGCCTCGGAGCAGAGGGGAACGGCCACGTCGAAGGAGCGGCCCACTTCGAGTCCGTAGAAGCTGGCGGGCGTGACGCCGACCACCTCGAAGGGCTGCCCTTCGAGCGTCATCTTCCTGCCGACGACCGAAGGGTCGCCGCCGAACTCGCGCCGCCAGAAGGCATGGCTCAGGACGACGCCGGGCGAGCCGCAGCCCTTCCGGTCGTCTTCGCTGTTGAAGAGGCGGCCCAGCTCCGCGCGGACGCCGAGCACGTCGAAGAAGTCGCCGCTCACCCAGAGTCCGCGCGCCAGTCGCGCCTCGCCGCCCCGCGCGAGGTTGAAGTCGTCCCGGCCCCAGGCGAAGACGCCGGAGAAGGACTGCTGCCGGTCGCGTATCTGCTCCCAGATGGCGTTGGTGACCGCCGGGTACTCTGTGCTGAAGTTGCCGCGCTCGCCCTTCGCGTCCGCGAGCTGCACGCCGACCAACGCTTGCGGGTCTTTCACGGGGAGCGCGCTCAAACGCACGGCGTCTATCAACTGGAAGATGGCCGTGTTCGCGCCGATCCCCAAGGCGAGCGTCAGCACGGCCATCAGCGTGAACCCCGGACTCTTCAGCAGGACGCGCGCCGCGTACCGCACATCTTTCAGCAGTGTGCCCATCTGTTCACCTCTTCAGGAGTGATGAGTGATAAGTGATAAGTGATAAGAAAAAGCGGCTGCCGTTCTTTCTGACTAACTTATCACTCATCACTTATCACTCGTATCTGAGCGCGACCATCGGGTCTACCTTCGTCGCGCGCCGCGCCGGCAGGTAAGAGGCGAGGAGCGCGACCGACGCGAGCAGCAGCGCGATGCCAGCGTAAGTCAGAGGGTCTGTGGCCGAGACATCGTAGAGCAGGCTCGACATGACGCGCGTCAGCGCGAGCGCGCCGAGCAATCCGGCGGCGAGTCCGACCGCGATGATCAGCAGCCCCTGACCGACGACCATCTTGAGGATGTCGCCGCGCTGCGCGCCCAGGGCCATACGCAGCCCGATCTCGTGCGTGCGCTGGGCGACGGCGTAACTCATCACGCCGTAGAGTCCGACGACGGCGAGCGTGAGCGCGATGGCCGCGAAGATGCCGAACAGGAACATCGAGAAGCGGCGCTGCGCCATCGAGTCGGCGACCATCCGCTCCATCGTCGTCACGCGGTAGACGGGCATGTCCTTGTCCACCTCCGCGATTGCGCCGCGCGCCGCCGGCGCAAGCGTCGACGGGTCGCCCGCGGTGCGCACGGCGAGGAAGAGGTTGGGCGAGTTGGCGCTCTGCGCGTAAGGGACGTAGTACTGGACGCGCGACTCGCCTTCGAGTCCCTGGTTCTTCACGTGGCCGACAATGCCAACCACCTCGCGCCAGCGCGGCTGCTGCGCCGTGCCCTCGAAGACGATGCGCTGGCCGACGGGGTCTTCGCCCGGCCAGTACTTGCGCGCCATCGCCTCGTCGATGATCGCCACGGGCGGCGCGTCCGCGTTGTCGCGCGCGTCGAAGTAGCGACCGCGAACGAGCGGGACGCCCATCGTCTGAAAGTAGTCGTCCGAGACCATCCAGCGGTCGCCGTGCGGCGGGTCTTGCCCCTGCGCGACCGGCTTGTTCTCGATGCGGAAGCTGCCGCTCTGGTTGAAGCCGCTCATCGGCAGGGTCGTGGTCGTGGCCGCGCCGCGCACGCCCGGCAGCGCGCGCACGCGCTCCAGCACGTCGCGCATGAAGGCCGCGCGGCGGGGGCCGTCGGCGTACTTGTTCGACGGCAGCGAGACCATCAACGCCAGCACGCCGCGCGGCTCGAAGCCGGGGTTGACCTGCTGGAGGCGCGCGAAGCTGCGGATGAGGAGGCCAGCGCCCACGAGCAGCACGACGGCGAAGGTCATCTCGACGGCGACGAGCGCGTTGCGCACGAGGCGACTCACGCCCGCACGGCCCGTGCGCCCGCCCTCCTTCAGCGTGTCGTTGAGGTTGACGCGCGAGGAGTGGAAGGCCGGGGCCAGCCCGAAGACGATGCCGGTCAGAACCGACACGCCGAGCGTGAAGAGCAGCACGTTGCGGTCGAGGCCGATCTCGGAGGCGCGCGGCAGGCGGTTGTCGTTGAGCCTCAGGAGCAGGTCAACGCCCCACATCGCCAGGAGCATCCCCAGCCCGCCGCCCACGAGCGAGAGCATCACGCTCTCGGTCAAAAGCTGCCGCACCACGCGCCAGCGCGACGCGCCCAGGGCCGTCCGCAGAGCGATCTCCTTCTGCCGCGCGGCGGCGCGCGCAAGCAGAAGGTTGGCGACGTTGGCGCAGGCGATGAGCAGAACGAAGCCGACCGCGCCCAGCAGAATCCAGAGCGCCGCGCGTATCTGGCCGACGACGAACTCGTCGAGCGGCGTGACGAGCAAACCCCAGTTGCTCTCGTCCATGCCGGGCATGTACTGGCGGCGCAGGTCGTCGGCGATGGAGTTCATCTCGGCCTGCGCCTGCGCGACAGTGACGCCCGGCTTCAGTCGCGCGACCACGCCGAGGTACTCGCTCGTCAGGCTGCTGTTCGGGTCGAGCTGCTGCGGCGTGAACGTAATCGGCGCCCAGATGTCCGGGCCGGTCGGCCCGAACTCGCGCCCGAACTGGAAGCCCGGCGGCATGATGCCGACCACCTCATACGTGTCGCCGTTGAGCGTGATCTTCTTGCCGACGACGGGCAGCCCGCCGAAGCGCCTGTGCCAGAAGGCGTCGCTCAGGACGACGACGCGTTGGTTGCCGATCTGGTTCTCTTCCGAAGTGAAGGTGCGCCCCTCTGCGGCGCGCGCGCCGAGCGCCTGGAAGAGGTTGGCCGTCACCGTCATGCCCTGCAAGCGCTCCGGCTCGCCCTCGCCCGTCAGGTTGACGTTCATCGGGCCGAAGGCCGCCACGTCGGAAAACGACTTCGCGTTGTCGCGGTAGTAGGCGTAGCCGGGCGCGGAGACCGAAGCCTTGAGGTCAATCTTCTTGTAGTTGTGGTTGACGAGAACCAGTTGGCCTGGGTCTGTGTAGGCCAGCGGCTTGAGCAGCACTGCGTTGACGACCGAGAAGATGGCGCTGTTTGCGCCCACGCCCAAAGCGACGGCCAGCACCGCGACCGCCGTGAAGCCCGGACTCTTCAGCAGGACGCGCGCCGCGTAGCGAACGTCTTTCAGGAATGTGCCCATCTCTTCACCTCAACAGAAGTGATAAGTGATGAGTGAGAGCCGTTGCTTTTTCTTATCACTCATCACTGATCACTTATCACTCGTACCTCAAGGCCACCATCGGGTCTACCTTCGTGGCCCGCCTGGCGGGGACGAGGCAGGCCAGGAGCGCGACAGCCGCGAGCAGCAGCGCGACGGCGACGAACGTCAGGGGGTCTGTGGCCGAGACGCCGTAGAGCAGGCCCGACATCAGGCGCGTTAGCGCGAAAGCGACGAGCAGTCCCGCGCCGACTCCGGCCAGCGCCAGCCCCATGCCGTAGCGGACGACCATCCGCAGGATGTCGCGGCCTTGCGCGCCGAGCGCGACTCGCACCCCGATCTCGTGCGTGCGCTGCGCGACGAGGAAGCTCATCACCGAGAAGATGCCCGCGGCAGCGAGCACCAGAGCGAGTCCGGCGAAGGCCGCCAGCAGCGTCATCGAGAAGCGCTGGCGCGCGACCGAGTCGGCGACGAGCTGCTCCATCGGATGCACCTCGTAGAGCGGGACGTCCCTGTCTATCTCGCGCACGACCGAGCGCAGCGGCGCGGCCAGGCCCGAAGGGTCTTGCCCCTCCTTCGCGCGCAGGACGAGCTGCATCGAGTTGAAAGGCGTCTGCTCGTAAGGCACGTAGAATTCGAGTCCGGCCTCCTTCTCCAGCCCGCGGCTGCGCACGTCGCCGACGATGCCGACAATCTCGCCGTGAATCGAGTTGATTCCAACGTCGAGCTTGCGGCCCAAAGGGTCTTCGCCGGGGAACATCTGGCGCGCGAGGCTCTCGTTGATGAGCAGAACCTTTGGAGAGTCCGCCGTGTCGCGCGCGTCAAACGCGCGACCGCGAAGGACCGGGATGCCCATCACGCGCAGATAGTCGGGCGTGATGACGCGCGCGGCGGAGATGGGGCGCGCGCCGGGGCCGGGGTCGGGCTGACCCTCGACCGTGAAGGTGACGTTGATGCCGTTGTTGCTGAGCGGCAGCGGCATGATCGCCGCCGCGCCGTCAACGCCCGGAAGTTGCGCGGCGCGCCCGACCGCCTCGTGGTAGAACTGTCTGAGCTGCTCGTCCTTCGAGTATTTGATTTCGGGGAGCGAGACCGAGGCCGTCATCACGCGCCGCGGGTCGAAGCCCGGATTCGTGTTCCGAAGGTTGACGAAGCTCTTGACGAGCAGCCCCGCGCCGACCAGAACCACCAGCGAGATTGCCACCTCCAGAACGATCAGCGCCGAGCGCACGCGGTTGCGCGCGCGCCCCGCCGTCGAGCCGCGCCCTCCCTCCTTGAGCGACTCGTTAAGGTCAACGCGCGAGGCTTGCAGCGCGGGCGCGAGTCCGAAGACGACGCCGGTGAGGACGGAGGCCGCGAGCGTGAAGGCGAGCACATTGGGGTCGAGTCCCACCTCCTTGAAGCGCGGGATGTCTGCGGGGACGAACGAGGAGATGAGCGCGACGCCCCACGCAGCCAGGAGCAGGCCGAGCGCGCCGCCCGCCAGCGAGAGGACGAGGTTTTCCGTGAGCAACTGTCGGACGACGCGCCAACGGCCTGCGCCGAGCGCCGTGCGGATCGCCACCTCGCGTCCACGCCCCGAAGCGCGCGCCAGTTGCAGGTTGGCGACGTTGGCGCAGGCGACCAAAAGCACCAGCCCGACGACGCCGAGCAGGAGCAGCAGCAGCGTGCGGAGGTTTCCGACCAACTGCTCCTGCGCCGAGACGAGGCTCACAGTCCGCCCCGCGTCGTCCTCCGGGTAATCCTGTTCGAGCCGCGCCGCAACCCCTCGCATCTCCGCCTCGGCCTGCTCGCGCGTCGCGCCCTCCTTGAGCCGGCCCAGCACGTCGAGGTAGTTCGCGCCGCGCTGCTTCTCCATGTCGCCCTGCGGGTCGAGCGGCACGAAATACTCCGGCGTTCCGTTGACGAACGGGAACTGGAAGCCTGCGGGCAGCACGCCGACAATCGTCCGGGCCTTGCCGTCGAGCGTGATCTGGCGGCCCAGAGCCTCCGGGTCTGCGCCGAAGCGTCGCTGCCACATCCCCGTCGTGATGACGACGACGGGCGCGCCGCCCGGCTGCTCGTCGTCGGGCGCGAATAAGCGACCGAGCCGCGCGCCGACGCCGAGAACACGGAAGAGGTCTGCCGAGGCGTTGACGCCGCTCACGCGTTCGGGCGCACCCGTGCCGGTGAGCGCCGCGTCCATGTCGGTGTAGGCGGCGAGCGCCTCGAAGGCGTGAGTCTGCGCGCGCTCGTCGGCGAAGTTGGGGAAGGAGTGGCTCGGAGTGGTCGTGCCCTTCTTCGTGTTGACACGCAGCGCCTGCACGAGCCGCTCGGAGTGCTCGAAGGGGAGCGGCCTCAAGAGCACGGCGTTAACGACGGAGAAGATGGCCGTGTTCGCCCCGATGCCGAGCGCCGTGACGAGGACGGCGACCAGCGTGAAGCCCGGACTTTTCAAAAGCACGCGCACGCTGTAGCGCACGTCCTTCCAGAAGGTGTTCATCTCTTGCCTCCTCCTTTAGCGAACGCGGCGCGCTCGCGGCGGCTCAGTCGACAGTCCAGGTGAATTCGTAGCGCCCGGTCGCGCCCTTCAACTCGACCTCCAGCGTCCAGGAGCCGGCGGCGACCCGCGGCTCGCCCGTCTCCAGGTCGAAGCGGTCGGGCCTCGGCCCGTCCGGCGTCAGACGCGCGTTCTGGTGCTCCGTGCCCGCAGAGTCGAGGACGCGGAACCTGATCTCGCCCGCCGTCACGACGCCCTTCATGCGCAGGCGCACGCGACCGCCCCCGGCGGGGACGGGCAGGTCGTACTTTTTGCCCGCGGTCTTGTCGGCGAAGGTCTCCGACTCGGTGGTCTTGACGGAGCGGTGCGCGGCGAAGGCTGTGGCCGTGGCGAGCAGCGCGGCGAGTGCCGCGGCCTTGAGTGCGTCTCTTCTCATCTCACCCTGTCTCCTCACGGACGGCGGCCGAGGACGCCGGGTCAAACGGAGGGCGGCCGAGAAGCCGGGTTTGCGCGGCCCCCTTCGGGAAGGCGGCGCGGCCCGCGGAGGGCCGGACATTTCAGAGCTTGAAGCCGCTCTCTTCGAGTTCCTCTTCGGCCTTCGGCTCGTGCGTCTCCTCGACGACCTGGCCGTCGAAGAGGTGGAAGGTGCGGTCGGCGTAGCGCGCGTAGCGCGGGTCGTGCGTGACCATGCAGATGGTGGCGCCTCCGGCGTGCAGCTCACGCAGGAGGTTCATCACGGCCTCGCCGTTGGTGGAGTCGAGGTTTCCGGTCGGCTCGTCGGCGAGGAGGATCGAAGGGTTGCCGGCGACGGCGCGCGCGACGGCGACTCGCTGCTGCTGGCCGCCCGAAAGCTGCGAGGGGTAGTGCTTCATGCGGTGCGACATGCCGACCTTCAAGAGCGCCTCCTCGACGCGCTCGCGCCGCTCCTTGCTGCTCATGTCGCGGTAGGTCAGAGGCAGCTCGACGTTCTCGTAGACGTTGAGGTCGCCGATGAGGTTGAAGGCCTGGAAGATGAAGCCGATCTCGCGGTTGCGTATGCGCGCGCGCTCGGAGAGCGAGAGGTTGGCGACCGACGTGCCGTTCAAGGTGTACTCGCCGTCGGTCGGCGAGTCGAGCAGGCCGAGGATGGAGAGCAGCGTTGACTTGCCGCAGCCCGAAGGGCCGGCCATCGAGATGTACTCGCCCTTCTTGATGTCGAGGTGGATGCCGGAGAGCGCGTGCGTCTCGACCTCGTCGGTGTAGAAGACCTTTCGCACGCCGTCCAGCTTCACGAGCGGTTCCGTTGATGCGCTCATCGTTTCGTCCTTTCAGTCGGTGAATGGGGAATGGTAAATGGCGAATGGTGGCCGCGCTTATGATGTTGAGCGGTAATCCCTGGGGTCGTGCGACGCTCAACCTCTATTCACTATTTACCATTCACCATTCACCCGCTTTTTCAGTCAATGCGGATGCGGTCAACGCCGTCCCACTGCTGCGTATCGGAGAGGATGACCGTGTCGCCCTCGCGCAGGCCGTCGAGGACTTCGACGGTGCTGACGGAGGCGCGGCCCAGGCGGACGGGGACGCGGACAGCCGTGTGCCCGTCGGGTTCGAGCTTAAAGAGCGTGATGTTGGCCTGCGCGCCGCCGCCCGAAGAGGGGCGACCGACGTAGAGGACGTTTTCGAGCCGCGCCAGCTCAATCGTCCCGTCCACGCTCAAATCGACGCGCGCGCCCGGTGGCAACTGGCCTTCGAGCTGCACGTCGACGGTGAACGTGCCGTTGTGCGCCGCCGGGTCGAGGCGCTCGACGCGCCCCTCGATGACGCCGCCGTTGCCGCTGCGCGTGTCAATGCTCGCCTTCTGGCCGACGGCCACGTCCTTGATCTGCGTCTCGGGAATCTGAAGCGCGGCCTTGAGGCTCGAAGGGTCTGCGACGCGCGCGATGTTCGTGCCCGGCGTGATCTGCTGGCCGACCGTGACCGTCACCTCCTGAAGCACGCCGTTCGTTCCGGCGCGCACCTGCAAGGAGGCGACGTGCTCCTGGTCGAGCCGCAGTTGCGCGCGCAGCTGCTCGATGCGCGACTGCTGCGCCGCGATCTGCGCGTCCGCCGACTCCTTGGCCGTCGCCAGACGCTTCTTCTCGATCACCAGGCGGTTGGCGAGCTGCTCGACCTTCACGCGCGAGATGCGCAGCGTGAGCAAGGGGACGAGTCCTTCCTTGCCGAGCTGCTCGTCGGTGTCTAACTGAATCTTGGCCTGGTTGTATTCACTCTCGACCTGCGCGGTCGCGGCCTGCTGCGCCATGCGGTCGCTGTCATTGCGCGCGCGCAGGTTGTTGAGGTCGGCTTCGGCGGACTTGACCTGATACTGAACGTCAACGGCCTGCTGCTGGAGGGTCGGGTTTGAGAGTTCGACGAGCACCGTGCCGGCTGAGACCTCCGTGCCCGCCTTGACGAAGATCTGCTCGACGCGGCCCTCGACGGGCGCGGCGATCTGCCTGACCTCTTCGGGGACGAGCGTGCCGTTGCCGCGCACCTGCAAGAGCATCTCCCCGCGCTTGACCGTGTCGGTGACGACCGTGCCGCGCTCGACCGAGGGCGCGGCGGGCTTCAGGCGCGACAGCCCGTAGGTGATCAGTGCCACCGCCAGCACGGCGAGCGTGGCGTAGACGGCCAGCTTCACGCGGCGTCGGTTCTTGCGCTGGGGGCGTTTGACATCCATAACTACACTTCGACTTCGCTCATGCCTTAACAACCCCCGTACCACGCCCGCCCCGCCCCGAACCCGCCGTTTTTCCCGCTAATTCGGCGAGCCGAGCCGGGCCGGCGTCGCGCGCCGTGTCCGTTTCCGAAAAGCCTCAATCCCAAAATCGGGAAAACCGCGTCCCCACATAAACCTTGTGCGCCGTCGCGAAAGGTGATTCAATGCGCCCATGAGCACGAACAGGGCTTACGAGGAGGTCATTGACTTCATCGCCGCGGGCACAAGCCCTGATAATCTCGTCGCCTTCCGGCCCTCCGAAGAGGCACGCCGGCGCGTCGCCTACCTGATCGAGCGCGAGAAGTCGGCCACCCTCACGCCGGACGAGCGCTCCGAGCTAGACCATTACACACAGCTAGAGCACCTGATGAGACTGGCGAAGGCGCGCGCCCGACAGCACCTCTCCCATGACTAGCCGCGTCAGCGCCGACCTGCGGCGCATGGTCGCCGCCCGCGCCAACCACAGATGCGAGTATTGCCTCATCCGCGAGGAAGACACGTTCTTCGGGTGCGAAGTTGACCACATCGTCAGCCTCAAGCACGGTGGGCCGACGGCTGAAGACAATCTCGCCTACGCCTGCCTGGTCTGTAACCGCCGGAAGGGCAGCGACCTCGGCTCAGTCCTACGCCACACGGGCGAGCTAGTCCGTTTCTTCAACCCCAGGACGGATAGCTGGGAAGATCATTTCGAGTTGCGCGGCGCGCGGATCGAGCCGCTCACGGAGGTCGGCGAAGTGACGGCCCGAATCTTTGAGTTCAACACTGAGGAGCGCATCCTGGAGCGTGAGGAGTTAATCTCGCTGGGAAGATACCCGTAGTCGCGCCTCAGTCTGACGAAGCCAGCCCGCCGAACGCCTCACGGCAAACTTTAAATAAACCTTGTGCGCCGTCGCGAAAGGTGATTCAATGCGCCGCCGTCGGCTGCCGCGGTCGCGCGCCGGTGGCCGCGCCTTTCCTTATCTGCCTTTGACGAAAGGAGACCGAAGATGATGTTCCGCACCGGGAGGAAGGCCGGAGTGCTTCTGGCCGGACTGGCTTTGGTCTGTCTCGCGACCGGCAGGGTTTCGACCGCGCCGGCGGCCCTACCGAACCCCGTCCTCGTTTTCGTGGGGCAGCAGCTCTTCCAGCAAGGCGGCAAGAACTTCATGCGTTACAACTACGCCGTCAGCAACTCGGCGGACTATCCGGCGGAACTCTTCGCCGCCGCGCCGCAACTGCCGCCCTGCGGCACGAACAAGAAGGCTTCGAGAACCTGGGTGGACATCTACGACCAGCACGGCAAGAGGCTCTACGGCTTCTGCGCGCTGGCGAAGTCCGCAGACCTCAACCAGCTCTGGTTCGCGCTGGAGGACGGCGTCGTCCCGCCGAGCTGGGTCTACATCGAGATGACGGACAGGGCCACCAACACCAAGTACAAGTCGAACCTCGCCGAGACCACGAACTGAAACCGGCGCGCGTGCCGGGACTGACGGAACGCGAGTTCGACGCGGGGGAGTTCATCGAGCGAGAAAGAGAGTATCCACGAAGCCGCACGAAGCGACACGAAAGCTGCATGTCCGCTCGTCAGCTTTCTGCGTGTTGTTTCGTGCGGCTTCGTGGATAAGCCTTAGCTGCCGGCTATGCCGGACTCACTTTAGCTGACGACTTCCCGGATGACCCTCACAAGCTCGCGCACGTCCTCCTCGGTCGTGTCGAACGAACACATCAGGCGCACCTCAGATGTCGCCTCGTTCCAGACGTAGAAGAAGAAGTGGCGCTGCACCTCGGCGATCGAGCCGGGCGGCAGACGCGCGAAGACCGCGTTCGACTCGACCGGCTGCGTGACGCGCACCTGCGGCAGTCCTGCAAGCTCGTCGGCCAGGAGGCGCGCCATCCGGTTGGCGTGTGTGGCCGTTTCGAGCCAGAGTTCTCCGTCGAAGAGGGCGTTGAACTGCGCGGCGATGAAGCGCATCTTCGACGGAAGCTGCGCGCCCTGTTTACGCGTGAACCTGAAGTCGCGGGCGCGCGACCCGTCGAGGAAGACGACCGCCTCGCCGTACATCATCCCGTTCTTCGTGCCGCCGAACGAGAGAACGTCCACGCCCGCGTCCGCCGTCAGCGTGCGCAAAGTGACGCCGAGGTGCGCCGCCGCGTTCGCTATCCGCGCGCCGTCGACGTGCAACAGCAGCCCGTGCGCGTGCGCGAAATCGGCCAGGCCCTTCAGCTCCTCAGTCGTGTAGACCGTGCCCATCTCGGTCGCCTGCGAGACGGAGACGACGCGCGGCTGGACGTGGTGCTGGTCGCTCTTGAGCTTGAGCAGCGGCTCGATCTGTGCGGGCCGGAGCTTGCCGTCGGGCGTCGCCAGATCGATGAGCTTGCAGCCCGTGAAGCGTTCCGGCGCGCCGCACTCGTCCACGTTGATGTGCGCCGTCGAGGCGCAGACGACCGCCTCGTGCGGGCGCGCCAGAGACGCCAGCGCGAGCACGTTCGCGCCCGTCCCGCCGAAGACGAAGAAGACCTCCGCCGACTCGCCGAACTGCTCGCGGAACTTCGCGACCGCGGCTGCCGTGAAAGGGTCGTCGCCGTAGGCCAGGACGTGTCCGCCGCTGGCCGAGCGCAGCGCGTCCATCACGCGCGGATGGACGCCCGCGTTGTTGTCGCTCGCGAATCCTCTTTTGTTGTTCATCTCAATCATAAGAAACTGTTTGGGAAGCCCCGAAGGGGCGCAATGCAATAGCCAGAGGCAGCGCCCCTGGTCAAGAGACACGGAATGAATTGAAGCCCTGAAAGGGCGGCAGTAGTGTCCGCCGTCAAATTTATTTCGCCCCTTCGGGGCTTCTGGATTCTACGCCCGCCGACCAGGGGCGTTGCCCCTGGCTTTCACATGACGCCCCTTCGGGGCTTCCCAAACAGCTTCTAAGGGACGCCGACACCATTAAGCTCTAACACTTTCGCCTTCTGGCTCTGCGGCAGGCGCGCGTAGAGTTCGGTGAAGGCGGCGTTCGTCCAGCCGAAGCCGATCTCGTTCGAGCCGTAGCCGAAGCGCAGCCCCTGGCCCAGACTCGAAGTACGCGCCGCCACGTCGTACTTCTCGACTATCGTGTTGTGCTCGATGAACTCCTTGAGGACGAGCGAGAGGAAGTTGACGGAGATGCGCTCGGCCTCGCGCTCGTAACCGTAGCGGCGCAGCCCCTCGACGGCGATCAACTGCATCGGTGCCCAGCCGTAGGGCGCGTCCCACTGGCTGCCCGAACGGTTCGTGCTCGTCTGCAAGCCTCCGTCGCGCTCAAACAGCCGCAGGTTCGCGGCGACGCGCGCCGCCTGCCGCGGTGTGGCTAGTCCTGCCCACAAAGGATAAAAGGTGGTCACGAACGGGTAGCGCCTGACCTCACGCTTCTCGAAGTTGTAATCGTAATAGAGGCCGTCGCGCTCGTCCCACATCAGGCGGTTGATTCTCTCTCTGCGCGACGCCGCGCGCGACTCCCAGAGGCCGGCGTCGCGCTGCCCGCCGAGCACGCGCGCGATGCGCGCCGCGTCGCGCTCGTAGACGTAGAGCAGAGAGTTGAGGCAGACCGGGTTATAGCTCGTGATGTCGGCGCTGAAGGGGCCGAAGCGGTTCGACGGGTCGAAGCCGGACTCGCGCATCGAGCGGTCGCCCTTGTAGAAGGCCGGCGTCAGCTCGTCGCGCGCGCGGTCATAGAACCTGCTCACGTCGTAGTCCGTCACACGTTGCGTGCGGTAGAACTCGCGGACGCGCTCGTAGTGCGTGCGGCCTTGCGGGTCGCGCTCGCCCGCGAGGACTTCGGGCGCGGGGCCTGTGCCGGAGTCGAAGTAGCGCGAGAGGCCGGTCTGCGGCGCGAGGTGCTCGCCCGCAGTCCAGTAGCGGTAATACTTCTCGACGGCGGGCGCGGCACGTTCGAGCCAGGCGCGGTCTCTGCTCGCTTCGTAGACGCCGAGGATCATGCGCGTCAGGAAGGGCGGCTGCGAGCGCGTGAGGTAGTATGTGCGGTTGGCGTTCAAA
The DNA here is from genome assembly GCA_030914105.1 of Acidobacteriota bacterium. Lineage (GTDB taxonomy): Bacteria > Acidobacteriota > Blastocatellia > Pyrinomonadales > Pyrinomonadaceae > QHXN01. The sequence goes on along the minus strand of JALZHC010000024.1, from coordinate 3 downwards.
ACC
>JALZHC010000267.1 GCA_030914105.1 Acidobacteriota bacterium | reverse complement strand
CCCACAACTCAAGCGCGGACATCATCAAGCGCGCGCTCCGGCTTTTGCACGACCGTCTGCGCGGCACGGGCAACTCGCTCGTCAACGTCGTGCACGACGAGATCGTCGTCGAGACTGATGCGGACGGCGCGGCGGAGACGGCGAGGACGGTCGAGGAGGCGATGTGCGCGGCGGGCGAGGAGTACGTGAAGAAGGTGCCCGTCAAGGTCGAGGCGAAGGTCGCGGACGAGTGGGTGAAGTGAGAGCCGCGCGCGACGATCTGAGAGAATCTACCGGACGTGAGTTCGGGACGAACTGACGTTAACAAATTAGCCGCCGCAGGCGCCGAGACGGAGGAATCTGGAAATCCTTTTTCCTCCGTCTCTGTGCCTGCGGCGGCTCTTCCCGCTTTGTTGGTCGTTCTTACTCGCCGTAGCCTTCGGCGAGCTTGCGAAAGTGGTAGCCCATCGCGGCGAGGCGCATCGAGACGGCGAAGGCTTCTCGGTGCTCGGCCACGGCGCGTCGGAAGAAGCGCCAGAACTCCCGGCGCTCGCGGTCGAGGATGCCGAGGCGGACGGCGATGCGCGCCAGCGACGCCGCGCCCGTGAAGAGGTTGTGCTTGTTCGGCTCCGGCTCCTCCATTGACATGCGCCTCAGGCATTCGAGCGCGCGGCTGTAGTACTCGCTCGGCTTGTAGATCGTCCGCATCAAAGCCTTGTAGCCCTCGACGAGGCGGGCCGCGTCCATCTTCGGCACGAAGTTCAGCTCGCAGTTCGTGTTCTGGCCGGAGCTTTCGGCGAGCAGCCGCCCCTCGCGCTTTAAGCGCCGCCAGAGCTGCGTATCGGGGAGCGCCGTCAGGAGGCCGACCATCGCCAGCGGGATTGCGCTCTCGCGGATGAAGTTGATCTGCCGCTCGAAGATGTCTTCGGGGTCGTGGTCGAAGCCGAGGATGAAGCCGGCCATGACCTCCATGCCGTAAGACTGAATCCGCTTCACGGAGTCGAGCAGGTCGCCGCGCGTGTTCTGCGACTTGCGCGCCTCCTTGAGGCTCTCGACCACAGGCGTCTCGATGCCGAGGAAGACGCGCCGGAAGCCCGCGCGCCGCATGTCTTCCAGAAGCGGCTCGTCCTCCGCGAGGTTGACGCTCGCCTCCGTGAGGAAGGAGAAGGGCCGACCGTGCCGCGCCTGCCAGTCGGCCAGCGCGGGCAGCAAGGTGCGGACGTTGCGCTTGTTGCCGATGAAGTTGTCATCGACGATGAAGACCGTGCCGCGCCAGCCCGTCGCGCGCAGCGCGTCCAGCTCCGAGAGCATCTGCTCGTTCGACTTCGTGCGCGGCACGCGCCCGTAGATTTCGATGATGTCGCAGAACTCGCAACTGAACGGGCAGCCGCGCGAATACTGCACGCTCATCGCGCTGTAGCGGCCCAGCTCCGCGAGGCGGAAGTCCGGGACGGGCGTGAGCGTGAGCGCGGGCTTGTCCTCGGCCTTGTAGACGCGCCGGGCACATCCGCGCTCAAGGTCGCGCGCAAACTCCGGCAGCGTCGTCTCGGCCTCGCCGAGGAAGACGTGGTCGGCCTCCGGCATGTTCTCGACGCTCGTCGTCACGTAAGGCCCGCCGATGACGACGCGCTTGCCCCGCGCCTTGCACCTCTTCACGACCTCGCGCAGAGAGTCCTTCTGCACGAGCATCGCCGTGCAGAAGACAACGTCGGCCCACTCGATGTGCGAGTCTTTCAGACGGCGGACGTTCAGGTCGACGAGCCGTCGCTCCCACGTGCGCGGCAGGAGCGCCGAGACGGTGAGAAGGCCGAGCGGCGGGAAAGCCGAGCGCCGGCCCTCGAAGGGAAGCGCGTGGCGGAAGCTCCAGTATGTGTCCGGGTACTCCGGGTTAATGAACAGAATCTTCATCGAGTCCTCTTCCTGCCGGGGATTAAACCTTCACTTAACCCTTGCGCGGTCGCTGTGCCCTGAACTGAGCAACCGACGGCAAGAGGATGGAGTTCGGGGGAACTCAGTCCCGATGTCGAGGAGTGGGTTGTTCGGGGGGAGTATAGCATCAACGTGCGATTCAGCACACGTAAATCGTCACCTCAGGCCGAGAGGAATTATGAAGTGGCCCCGGTGACGGCTCGCGCCGGGGCGCGCAGAGAGAAAGCACTTCATGAACAGTCTCTCGGATCGGGCTGCTGCTTCTGACGTTGAAGTCAGTAAGGCAGCACCATCTTCTTGATCCGGCCCGCGCGGATCATTCGGTCGATTACGGCGTCGGTCTCGCGGATGATCGCCTTGAGCCGCTCGTAGCCGCCGGCGTCGAGCATGACGACGATGTCGTTCTTCTTCAAGTCCGAAGGGTCGGACGCGTAGACCTGCACGTGGCCGACCCCTTCCTCGTTGACCACGAAAGTGAAACGGAGGTTGCCGATGAGCGTCTCGACCGTGCCGAGTTCCACCTGAAGGGGCGAGTCTGGCATCCGTGTATCTTCCTCCCGACTAACGCTCAGGGTTCTTGCCCTCGTCCTCCGCTCGGCCCGCCGCGGCGCTTCCGGCCTGAGGCCAGCGCCGGCGCGAGCCGCGCCAGAGCCTTCTCCCTCGCGCCCTCCGCCGCGTCTGCGCGCGCCTGCGCGACGCCTTCCGGCGCGAGCAGGGCTTCGAGCAGACCGCCCGCCGCACTGAACGGCGCGCACGCGCGGCAGCACCGGACTATCGGCAAGCCGCTGAAGGCTTCCGCCTCTCTGGTGAAGAGTGTGCCTTCGCGTATCAGGCCGCCGCAGCGCGAGCAGTTCAGGTCTACGAGCGCGCGATAGAGGGTCGCGCGCGCGCCGGAGGCGAGCAGCCCCTCGCCCACACGCTCGCTGTGTGGCCGGCCCGGCTTCTCTCTGCCTGCGGCTTCCCTCTTCACGCCGTCCGGCCTCCGTAGGAACTCTCCTTCCGAACGCCGCGACCGCCGCTCGGCGCCGAGCCGTGCGGCTTCAGTCGCGTCCGACAACTCAGGCTCTCAGGAGAGAGCGACGGACATGGGCGCTCTAGTCCGCGTCCGTCCGCTTCGCCTCAGTCTGCTGCCTGTCCTGCGACTTAATCACCCGCACTTTATTCTGGAAGGAGCGGTTCGCGCCCTCCGGCACAACAGGCACGTAAGCCTCTTCCTCTTCCTTCGGGCCTGCGGCGACGAAGCCGCGGCGGCGTCCCGCGCCGCCGATGAGTGGGCGCGCGGCGGGCTTCGCGCGACAGTAGAAGTCAACGGGCGCGTCGGACTTGAGGTCGCCGCAGTTGAGGCACCTCTCAGACTTCTGCTTGGCGCGGTGGCCGCCGTAGAAGTGGCCGTACTCAACTTGCAGGTGGACGGAGCAGAGGCCGAACTTCGTCGCCTTGCGGCTGCACGGGTGGCCTTCGTTGCCGCCCCCGACAGTCGTGTAACGACATTTCATGTAGCTAATTTCCCTTCGGTGCTGAAAGCTAGAGATGGGGCTTGTCCCTTCGTGCTGCCTAATATGCGACGGCATGCGCGCTTTGTGCAAGCCGACGCGGCACATAAATCGGTGCGGCTCGGACTCCGGGCCGCGCCGCCGAGCGCCCAACGCGACCGCGGCCTGACAGATATAGACCGACGACGCCCCTCATTCCTCACCCCTCCCCTTCCAGGCGAAGTAGACCGGCAGTCCCGTCAGCACGATGAGGAAGCCGATGCCGGAGGTTTGCGGCGCGAGGTAGACGAGGTCGAGCGTGAGGAGCGATGCCAGCAGAATGTAGAGCGCCGGCACGAACGGGTAGCCCGGCGTGCGGTAAGGTCGCGGCTCGCCCGCGGCCTTGCGACGCATGACCAGAACCGCGCCGACCATCAAAGTGTAGAAGACCAGGTCGGCGGGGATGATGTATTCGAGCAGTTGCGTATAGACGTTGCCGTAGGTGACGGCGGGCGCGCCCGCGGCTGTCCCTGTGCCCGCAGCCTGCGCGACCGTGACGGTGCGCGGCAAAGTCAGCAGCGCGGCCCAGACGCCCTGCACCGCGAGCGCGACCGCCGGCACGTGTCGCACGTTCACGCGCGAGACGCGCTTGAAGAAGAGACGGTCGCAGGCCATCGCGTAATAGACCCGCGCGCCGGCGAGTATGAGCCCGTTGTCGCAGCCGAAGGTCGAGATCATAATGGCCGCCGCCATCAGCACAGTCCCGAAGGGGCCGAGCGCCGCCTGCATCGTCGCCGTCGCGATGCTGTTCGGAGGCCGTTGCATGACCGAGAGCGGAAGCGTCACGACGTAAGCGAAGTTGGCGAGCAGATAAAGGCCGACGACCAGGCCGCAGCCGACGAGCAGCGCGCGCGGCAGGTTCCTTCCGGGGTCGCGCACCTCGCTCCCCATGAAGGTCACGTTGTTCCAAGCCGACTGCGCGAAGAGCGGCCCCGTCATCGCGCGTCCCAGAATCATCACGAGCGCGAGCGCGCCCACGGCCTGCAAGCCCGGCTGCGCGGCCTGCGGCGTCCAGCCGTTCGCCTGCGGACTCCACCAGGAAGAGGTGTAAGCCGCGCTCAAGTGGTTCCACCCGACGAGGAGACCGACGAGGATGAGGCCGGCGAGCGCCGCCGTCTTCGTAAACGTGAAAGTGTTCTGGATGAGCTTGCCCGTCTTGAGTCCGCTGGTGTTCGTGAGCGTGAGCAGAAGGATGAGGAGGACGGCGACGAGTTGTTCGGTCGAGAGCGAGACGGCGTAGCCGCCCGACAGCCTGACCGGCGCGACGAGGTAGTTCTCGCCCGAAACCCACGGCACGAGCACGCCCGCAAAGCGCGCGAAGGCGACCGCGACCGCCGCAATCGTCCCCGTCTGCACGACAAGGAAGAGCGACCAGCCGAACAGGAATCCAAGCGAAGGCCCGTAGGCCTCGCGCAGGAAGACATACTGCCCGCCCGCCCTCGGCATCATCGCCGCCAGCTCCGCGCAGCACAGCGCGCCCGTCACGGTCAAAAGCCCCGCCAGCGCCCACGCCGCCAGAAGCCAGCCCGGCGAGCCGACGAGCCGTGCCGACTCAGCCGACGTGATGAAAATCCCCGACCCGATCATCGAGCCGACGACGATCATCGTCGCGTCCGTCAGGCCCAGTCCCTTCTGAAGGTGCTCGGACTCTCGCTCTGTGTCTTGCTCAGGCATCAGCTTTTACGCGGCGGAAAACAAGCGAAGGTGTTTGAAGCGGGCGTATGTTGTGCCGCGCGGCGGCGACTTGTCAATGGAAATAAAGGGCGGCGCGCACGGCAAAACGAGCCTGACACGCGCGCCCGCCGAAGTCGGCCTTGCTTGACAGCCCCGCGACGACTTGCCTAGTCTTGAATTTCCGAGTGCGCGCAGTCGTGCGCGCACTAGCGGCTGGCAATCTTGAACCCGTCTCTTTCCGCATATGATTAAGGACGACATCAAGCAACTCATCGAGACGCGCGCCGCGCGCGTCGGGGTCATCGGCCTGGGCTACGTCGGGCTGCCGCTGGCGGTCGAGTTCGCACGCCGGGGCTTGCGCGCCACGGGCTTCGAGGTGGACGAGCGCAAGGCCGCGTCAGTCAACGGCGGCGACAGCTACATCGGCGACGTGACTTCGGAGACGCTCCGCGAAGTGGTCGCCTCCGAGCGCCTGCACGCGACCACGGACTTCGACGAGCTTTCGGCCTGCGACGCCATCATCATCTGCGTCCCGACCCCCTTGCGTAAGACGAAGGAGCCGGACATCTCCTACATCCTCGCCGCGGCTTCCGAAATCCAGAAGCGCCTGCGGCCGGGGCAGCTCGTCATCTTAGAGTCCACGACCTACCCCGGCACGACCGACGAGGTTCTGCTGCCGGCCTTCGAGGAGCGCGGCCTCCGTTTAGACTCAGACTTC
>JALZHC010000845.1 GCA_030914105.1 Acidobacteriota bacterium | reverse complement strand
ACCTGATGGCGCTCTCGCTCGGCTTTCGCGGCAAGTACCGCGGGCGCGACGACCGCGGCCAGCTCGAACGCTACCGGCGGCAGCTCTTCCAGTTCGTCTTCCGGCGCGAGCCGGAGCTGGAGACGACCGCGCGCCACGTCTTTCCGGAAGCCTACTACCACACGCTGCGGCAGGAGACGAAGCGTCGTCTGCCGAACCCGCGCGCGTGGGTCATCCTGCTCGTCGCCGTGGTCTTGGCCTACGTCACGCTGACGCACGGCATCTGGGTCAAGCTGACGGGCAAGCTCTTCGAGACCAACGAACGCATCAGCCGGATCGCGGACGCGCCCGGCAACAGTCATTGAAGCGGCACGCCTTCGGTCGCCGTGCCCGACGGAGCGCAACGACCGAAGCTTCTCGTCAAGCGTGTGAAGTGTTGTAAAGATGCTTTCAGCCTACTGGCCTTACATCCTTCTGTTGCTCGTCCTCCTGGTGCTCGGCACGGCGCTGCTCATCTACCTGCTGCTGCGCCGTGCGCGCAAGCGTGCCGCAGCCCCGCAGACTTCGGCGCTCGCGCCCGTCGTCGTCGCCCCAGAGAGTCCGGCGCAGCCTCACACGGTTTCGAGCCTCGGCCTCAAGTCTTCGTTCGCGCGCGCCGTCCGTCTGCTGCGCACGCACGTCACGCGGCGCGACTACCGCTACCGTCTGCCCTGGCTGCTCGCCGTCGGCGAGGCCGACTCCGGCAAGACCACTCTGCTCTCGGAGACGGGCCTCAGTCTCCCCTTGGGCCGCCCCGCCGAGCAGCCGCACGGAGTCAAGCAGGGGGTCAACTGGTTCTTCTTCGACCGCGGCGTCGTTCTGGATGTCGCGGGCGACTACGTCTTGCGCCCCAACGGCGAGCCTTCAAACCGCCGCGGCTGGCGCGAGATCGCGCGCCTGCTCCAGAAGTACAGGCCCGAAAGGCCGCTCGACGGCGTCGTCCTCACAATCCCCTGCACAGACCTCGTCACCGCGCGCGGCTTCGACGGGCGCGCGCGCATCGAGCAGAAGGCCGCGACGCTCTACCGCAAGCTCTGGCAGGCGCAGAAGCTTCTGGGGATGAGCTTCCCCGTCTACGTCATCATCACCAAGTGCGACGAGATCGCCGGCTTCCGAAGCCTCTGCCGCGAGCTGCCCGCGCGCGCGCGCGAACAGATGTTCGGCTGGTCTTCGCCCTACACGCTGGAGACTGCGTACCGGCCCGAATGGATTGAGGAGGCTTTCCAGAACGTCTACCGCTACCTCTTCCAGATTCAGGTCGAGGTCTTCGCCGAGCATGGCGACGTGCGAGACCCGGACTCGCTCTTCATGCTCCCCACCGAGATGCAGGCGCTCAAGGCCCCGCTCCAGCTCTACCTCGACCACGTCTTCAAGGAAAGCTCCTTCCACGACTCCTTCTTCTTCCGCGGCCTCTACTTCTGCGGCGACGCGGGCGACGAGACGACGCAGGCTGTCGCGACCGTCGAGGCCCCGTTGGACGACGATTGGCTCGCCGCCTCGCCCGACCCGTTCGCGCCGACCGCGACCGCGCCGCCCGCGGAGGGGCCGCGCAAGCCGGCCTTCCTCAAAGACCTCTTCGAGAAGAAGATTTTCCCCGAAGACATGCTCGCGCGCCCCGTCGTCAAGGCGACCCTTTCGCGCAACCGCACGGCGCTTGTCTGTCAGGTGCTCGCGCTCGCCATCCCCATCATCGGCCTCATCGGCCTGCTCACGACCTACGCCGGACTCGAACGGCGAAGCGCCGAGCTGCACCGACTGCTCGCGCAGGAAGAGACAGACCTGATGGAGGTCAAGAATAAGAAGGTTCAGCGCGAGGGAGGTGGCCGCAGGCCGCGAGCCGCAGACTTCTACCCCGACTCTTACCAACCGTCCGCATACATCAGGCCCGGCGGCGACGCCCGCGCCCCGCGCACGCAAGAGGCCGCATACCTTCAACCCGCGGCGAGCCATGCCGAAGCCTCGAACGTCGGCGAGCCTGCCGCGCCCGCGCCCGAAGCCCCGCGCGCGGACGCCGCGCCGCCCGCCGACGGGACGCAGGACAACGAGACGCACCTGCTCTCGGCGATGGCGAGGGCCGACGTGAAGAACTACTACTCGTTCTTCATCCCAAGCTCCTGGTTCAGCGACCTCAACGCGAGCACGAACAAGTCTCTGGTCGCGGCCTTCCACTACGTCATCCTCGACGACCTGCGCCTCGCGCTCGAAGAGCGCACGGACGACATCCTACAGGCCGCCACCGCCTACGACTACGCGCCCGTCCTCTATGCGCCCGCAAGCGACCTCCAGCGCACGAGTGCCGCCCCGCCCGCGAACGCCGCCCCGTCGGCGAACGTCCTCTCGCCCGCGGGCGCGAACCCGCGCGCCGGCGAAGCGCCCGGCGCTCCGCCCGACACGCGTGCGC
>JALZHC010000266.1 GCA_030914105.1 Acidobacteriota bacterium | reverse complement strand
ATTTCGATGCGCGCGGCTTTGATTAAAGACACGCGGCAAAACTTACGAGCACGCTTGGGTTAACTGAGATGAGGAATCGGGCTTCGACACATCTGCTACTTCTGCTCTTGATCGCCGGCTTCGAGGTGGTCGGCTACGTCGCCGTCTACGACTCGGCGCTTCTGCGCGGCTACGAGCCTTCGGTCACGGGCGCTGTGCGCGACCTTCTGCTCTACGTGCCTCTCATCGCGCTGCTCTTCTGGCTCTCGCGCGTGATGAGGTTCAAGGGCAACTGGACGCTCTACACGACGGCGATCCTTCTCTTCTCCGTCGGCATGCTCGTGCAATACCGGCTCTACAGCGACCCCGAATACGGCTCCGGCAACAAGGCCGAGGCGCGCGCCGAGAAGACACAGGTGCAGCGTCTCCGCTTCATCAACCAATACTACGACGCCGACAAGAAACGGATGATGGGCCTCGACGCGACGGCCCCGCAGCCGAACGCGACGCCGCAGATCGTCCGCCGCCAGGAGGTCTCGGTCGGACGCGCGCTCACCTCTTCGTTCACCTGGGTTCCGCTCTTCTCCTTCTTCGCGCTGGCGCTGGCCTACTGGCTCTGCGTGCAGGACAAGTATCTCGACTGGATGCAGCGCCACAGCTTCCTCATCGTGCTGGCGACGCTCGTGCCCCTGTTCGGCGCGGTCGTCTGGTCGCGCGCCGGCAAGTTCGGCGGCAACCTGACGCCTTGGGAGCCTTCCAAGATTCCCTTCCTCGTCGGCTTCGCGGGGATACTTACGGCGCACTACCGCGAGCTTGCGCGAACCTACTGGGGCATGCCGCGCGCGCGCAACGTCATCCCGCTCCTCGTCATGGGGATGATCCCTTTCATCCCCTTTTTCGCCTTGAAAGACTTCGGGCAGATGCTCGTCTTCAGCGGCGCTTATGCGACTCTCTACCTCGTGGCGGTGCGACGCTGGCCGCAGCTTCTGGTCTTCGTCGGCTCGCTCGTCTTGGTGGTCGCCGTCCTCGTCGTCGGCGCGCTCCCGCCCGACGTGCAGGAGAGAGTGCCGACGCTGACGACGCTCGCCACGCCCGTTCGCGCCATCCTGCCCGACCGCATCAAGCAGCGCTTCCACCTCTGGCTCGACGGCTTCGACCCGCCGCCGCCCGACGCCGAGTGGTGGAAGAAGGACTACGACGAGGAGTTGGCGAAGAACCCGCGGATGAAGGAGCTGGCGAACGAGAGTCCGGCGATGCAGAAGTCTGTCAACGTTGATGTGTGGTTCGACCGCATCGCCTTCCAGCCCTCGCAGGCCACCTTCGGCCTCGCCGCCGGTCGCGCGACGGGCCGCGGCCTCGGCCTCGGCTTCTCCGAAGTCATCCCCATCGCCGACTCCGACTACATCTACGCGGCCATCAGCGAAGAACTCGGACTCTTCGGCGGCGCAATCGTCATCCTCGCTCTTATCATTCTGGTCAACGCGGGCGCGCGCACGGCGATTGAGGCGCGCGACATGTTCACGAAACTCTGCTCGGCGGGCCTGACGGCCTTCATCGGCTTCCAGGCCATCGTCAACATGGGCGGCACCACCCGCGCGCTGCCGATGACGGGCATCACGCTCCCCTTCGTCAGCCACGGCGGCTTCAGCCTGATCACGAGCTTCGCGATGCTCGGCATGCTCCTCGCGTTCTCGCACCGCAACGCGACGGACGCCGAGGCGGTTCGCGCGCCTTCGACGGCGCACCCCGTCTCTCCGCGTGAGGAGGAGGAAATCAGAGTACCGGAGGCGGTTCAATGACAGAGAACACCGCGGCCATATCCCTTGAGGCCGCCGCCATCACCGACCGCGGCCTGAGCGAGAAGCGCCCGCTCAACGAGGACTCGATGCTCTCGGACGCCGAGCGCCGAATCTTCGCCGTCGCCGACGGCGTCGGCGGCGCGCAGGCCGGCGAGGTCGCCTCGAAGACCGCCATCGAAATCCTCGAAGAGGCTTTCCGCGAGCACCGCCCCGAAGACGACGCCGAAGACCTTCTGGAGATCGCCATCCAGCGCGCCAACGACACCATCCACCGCATGGCGAACGAGAACCCGGGCATGGCGAGGATGGCGACCACCATCGTCGCGCTCTACATCGACGGCCTGCGCGCCACGGTCGGCCACGTCGGCGACTCGCGCCTCTACAGCCTGTCGCCCGAAGGAGAACTCCGCCGCGAGACGGAAGACCACTCGCTCGTCGAGGAAGAAGTCCGTGCCGGTCGCATGACGCCGGAGCAGGCCGCGACGCATCCGGGCCGCAACGTCATCAGCCGCGCGCTCGGCGCGGAGTCTTCGGTCGAGGTTGACGTGCGCCCCTTCGAGTTCGAGCCGGGCACGACCTTCCTGCTCTGCTCCGACGGCATCACGCGCCACATCCCCGACCCGGAGCTTTCTTCCTTGCTGCGCCACGCGCCCTCGCTCAAAGAGGCTTGCGAGGAGATGAAGCGTCTCTGCTACGAGCGCGGCGCGGAAGACAACCTGACTGCCGTCCTCGTCCGCGTCGGCGGCGAGGTCAGCTACGCGGAAGACGAAGAGGTGACGCTCGTGCGCGAGCGCACGGACTCGCACAACGCGCCCAACGAAAGACTTGCCGCGACGCTCCTGCAAAGGCCCTTCGGCGACAAGGGCGCGAACGGCCCCGCCGCCGCGCACGCCGCTGACCCGCCGGAGGCCGCGCGCGGCGCAGTGATTCCGCCGGACGCACGAGAGCCCGCACGCAAGTCCGGCGGCGCAGGCACGACCATCCTCGTCCTCTTCCTCCTGCTCGCGGCCTTCGCGCTCGCCTTCTACGTCGGCATGGTCTTCGAGCGGAAGGGCATGGCGCAGCGGCTTGCGGGCGGGGCGGCGTCGCCTTCGCCTTCCTCCGTGGCATCGCCCGTGTCTGCGCCGACGCAGGCCGCGCTCGAAGACCCGGAGGCGAAGTTCGAGCGCCTGCGCCGCGCCGTCGATCTCTCGCCCGCGAGCGAGGTCGAGCGGATGAACGCGCAGACGAACAACCAGCCGCTCAACTCCGACGACCCGGAGTTCCTCTACTTCTACGGTCGCGCGCTGCTTCTGACCGACCGCCAGCAGGACGCGGCGGCGGCCTTCGACCGAGCCATCCAGAAGGTCAACGAGAACATGACGCCGCGCAACGGCGAGATCAAGATTGACGCGCGCCTCGCCAAGATCGCCGCGCACCTGCGCGCTGGCGACGACCAGGCCGCGCGCGCCGCCGCAGACGACCTTGGCGAGGTCATACGCAGCCAGCCGGACGGCGCGAATACGAACGCGAACACGGGCGCGAGCGCGAACACGCAGCCGTCGCCTGGCGTTTCACCTTGAAGAGTCTCGGAGTCGGGAGTCTTAGAGTCTGGAGTCAAGACAAAGTCGGGCTTTGACTCAAGACTTGAGAGTTTAAGTCAAGTGGTTTGTGACCCCAGACTCTGAGACTCCTGACTCCAGACTCCGGAGAGTGATGGGCGAGCTGAAGCTCCAACAGTGCAGACTCGACGGGCGCTACGATGTGCTCGACTGCCTCGGTCGCGGCAGCTATTCGGAGGTCTACGTGGCGCGCGACGTGGCGGCGTCGAACGGCTCGCCGCGCACGGTCGTCATCAAGGCCCTGAACACGCACCTGCGCGGCGTGCCCGACCCGGAGCTTGAACGCACGCTCGTCGAGAACTTCCGCAACGAGGCCATCGCGCTCGACCGCGTGCGCCACCCCAACATCATCAGCCGCCTCGGCCACGGCACGGCCATCGACCTCCAGGGCCGAACCTTCCACTACCTCGTCCTCGAATACCTTTCGGGCGGCGACCTTCAGGCGCTCGTGCTGCGAAGGCCGCTCCCACTCGACGCCGCGCTCTTTTATCTCGAACAGGTCTGCGCCGGACTCGCGCACGCGCACCGCCACGGCATCATCCACCGCGACATCAAGCCGCAGAATCTTCTGCTCACCGCAGACCAGCAGACGGTCAAAATCGCGGACTTCGGCGTCGCCAAGATCGAAGCCACCGAGGGCGCGATCACGCGCGTCGGCACAGAGGTCTACGCCGCGCCCGAACACCACCCGCTCGCCACCACCGGCCCGCTCGACACGGCCTCGCTCTCGCGCCGCGTCCTGCAACTGACGCCCGCCGCCGACATCTACTCGCTCGCCAAGACGACCTACATGCTTCTGACCGGCGAGTCGCCGCGCCGCTTCTCGCAGCGGCCCGTCACGGCGCTGCCCGAAGCCTTCGCCAACGAGGAGTGGTCGCGCTACGTCCTGCGCGTTCTGGAGCGCGCGACGCAGCGCGACCCGGAGAAGCGCCACCAGACGGTCGAGGAGTTCTGGCGCGACATACGCGACGCGACCATGACGCAGACGCGCCCGCTACGCAAGTCCGAGGGCGGCGAGGGCGCGGCGGGGCCTTCGGGGAATCACGCAGAGCCTTCGGGCGGCAATCACGCAGTCGAGTCGGGCGCGCGCGCCTTCAGCGTCCCGCCGCCGCCCGCCCCGACCTTCGACCGCGACGCGCGCCCTTCGAGCAGCTCAGCGCGCCACCGCATCGTCGTCCCCGTCTCGCGCGCCGAAGCCACGCAGGGTTACGCCACGCCCTCGGAGACGGCGGCCTTCCCCGCCGCGCGTCCCGGCGAAGAGTATCCGGCGGAAGCCTATGCGGACGAGTACTCATACCCGGCTGCCGCGTCGCGCCTGTCGCCGCGCGCGCGTCGCTGGCTCGTCGCGCTGCTGCTGCTGCTCGCCTTTTCGGGGATGCTCTACGCGACTTACCGCTACGTCAACAACCTTCGGCGCGCGCCAAACGTCCAACAGCAACAGCAGGCGAGCGCGGGCGGCAGCGGTTTCCTCTTCGGCGGGCGTGAGTTTGTGACGACGACGGATGTAAACTTGCGCAGCGGCCCGGACACGAGCTACGACCGCGTGGGCCTGGCCGAGAACGGCTCGCGCGTGAAGGTCTTGAAGGTCAGCGGCAAGTGGTATCAGGTGCAGGTCACACAGCACGCGCGCCCGCCCGCGGACGCGGACGCGAAGGATCAGGGCTGGGTCAACAGCACGCTCTTGCGTGCGCAGTGAGCGAAGCGTCTCGGACTGAAAGAGACGAAAGCCTGACCGTGAGGGAGGGCGTACTGAGTGCAGAGTGCAGAGTGATGAATTGAAAAGCTCAAGCGGTTTCAAATTCATTACTCATCACTCTGCACTCATCACTTCTGCGGAAGGGACGATAAGAGAACGTGAGCATACTCGACTCGATTCGACGCTGGATTGACGGCGAGGTCTCCGACGACCCGCTCGCGCAGGTTGATGAGCAGGCCAGGCCGCGCCGCATCTGGGAGGACTTCCTCGTGAAGGTCGCGCGCGAGGTCGAGGCCGTCATGCAGCGCGAGATGTTCACGCCGCCCGGCGGGCCGACCTACATCCCGCCCGAATACGTCGTCTACCTCTCGACCGAAGACGACAAGGAGTGGCAGGGCGAGAAGCGGCGCGGGTTAGAGCAGGGACTCTTCTACGTCCTCTCGGAGCGCGCGCGCGAGCTTTCGGGCCAGACGCAGCTCGCGACGAAATCCTTCGCCGTCGAGCTGCGTGTTGACGGCACGCTCAACAAGGGCGAGTTCCGCGTCCAGCCCGTCTGGGAGTCGAGCGAGGCGGGCGGGCAGACGATGGTCACGCCGCGCCCCAACGAGCTGGCCGACGCAGGGCAGCCGCCGCCGCCCGCCGACACGGAACAGCCTGAAAGCGAAGTCACCAAAGTCGCCGCGCGCCCGCAGGAACTTTACAGCGTCGAAATCTGGCGCAACGGCGTGCGCCAATCGGTCGTGCCCGTCACCAAGGCGGAGATC
>JALZHC010000265.1 GCA_030914105.1 Acidobacteriota bacterium | reverse complement strand
GGCGTAGAGAGTCTGCGTGACCGGCCTGATCTCTTTGTGGCTGCCGCCCACAGGGTCGTACTGCCTCCGGTCTTCTCTGGTGCGGTCGGTGAAGCGCGTCTCCTTCCAGAAGGCCGTGTAAGGGCGGTTGCCCCAGCCGTCGGCGAGCGCTTCGTAGTGGACGCCCGCCCGCGTGAGAACGTCGCGCAAAGACGCCTCAGTTTGAGGGAAGTCGCCCGCCGCGCGCAGGCGCGCGGCAAGCGCCGCGTCAATGGCCGCGCGGCTCTCGGCGAAGTAGTCGGTGAGCGTTGTCCACAGCTGGAAGTCGTCAGCGCCGACGACCTCCGGCGACTCGAACGTCTTGTCGGGGCCGCCGCTCTCGACGGCGATGGTGTAGTTGTTGCCGCTGACATCGAAGTCGAAGCGGTAGGGTTGGCCCCAGCGGTCGCGCAGAGCGTCGAGGTCTAGCCCCGCGCGCCGCATCTCTTCTTTGAGCGTCGAGAGGTCGCGGACGTAGCCGCCCGTGCGCTTGTGGTAGTCGGCGGCGGCGCGGTTGATGCGCTCGCCGACGGGGCGGAAGTAGGGCCAACTGAAGTTGGCTGCGTTGAAGTCGTCGTCCGTGCCCGCGCGCTCGTCCGCGCCGTCGCTCGTGATTGCGAGAAAGTCCTGGTCGCGCGCGAAGGAGAAACGCGCGCGGTAGGGTCGGCCCCAGGGGTCGCGCAAGGCGGCGAAGTCAACGCCCGCGGCGGAGAGAATCGAGGAGAGCGACGCCTCGTCCGAGGGGTACTCGGCGGTCGCCGCGTAGTGTCTGTTGACGGCCTCCTTCAGGGGCTTGAGCTGCGCGCCGACGAGGCCGGAGAAGACCTCCTCCTGGTCGCGCAGGAACTTCGTGCCGCTGAAGACGCTGTGCTCGTCGTAGAAGCGCGAGTCGTTGTAGAGCATCTCGGCGACCTCTTCGAGTCCGTCGGGGACGGGCTTCGAGAGGTCGAGCTGCTCGATTGAGCGCTGCGTGACGCCGGCGATGTCGCTCGTGCCGTACCAGAAGCCGTAGAGGCAACTGCCGAAGCCGAAGTTGCGGCTGAACTCCTCTTCGGTTCGCGCGCGCTCCTCGACGGCCTTGTCGAAGACGACGACGCCGAGCGCGCTCAAGGGCCGTCGGCCCCCAGCCTCGCGCACGTCGAACTCCGCGCCCGCCTCCTCGCCGGGGCGGAACGTCTTCTGCGACAGGCGCACGTCGAGCTTCAGCTCGCGGTCGCGCGGGTAGACGACCGTGCGCGCGCCGACATTGTAGTCCTCGTCGTCGTCGTCGTCGCCCTGCGGCTCGGCCTCGGTCGCGGAGATGACGAGCGCGTCGCGGAACTCCGGGCTGTAAGGGATGACGAGCGAGGCGCGACCGCCGGAGAGGCGGACGGTCTTCGAGGTGATGACGCGCCCGTCGCTCGCCGCGTCAACGACGACGGCCATGCGCGGCTTGCTCGCCGTTAGTTCGACGGCCACGTCCTCGCCCTCGCGATAGAGCGTCTTGTCGGTCTCGACGCGGATCTCCGCGCCCTTCGAGTCGGAGTCGATCAGCCAGAAGTCGTCCGAGTAGCGGCCGGTCAGGCCCTCCCGGTCGCGCGCGACGAAGCGCAGAGGAATGTTTCTGCGCGTTTCTTCCATGCCGACCGGCTGGCCGGAGACCTTCGCGACGCCGTAGCGGTTCGTCTTCACCCTGGCGACCGTGCGGTCTGGCTCCCTGATCTCAAGCGGCGTCTGGCCGGGCCTTTGGACGAGCGTGGTCGCGCCCTGCTCGACGACCGCGACCTCGCACTGAGCCGGGCTGCCGTCGGCGTAGAAGGTCGAGACGTAGAAGGCGAGCGGCAACCCGCGCGCCTGCCGGTAGCGCCCCTCGGCGACGTAGAGGTGAATGGGGTCTTTGGTGAGGCGGAGCGTGAAGCGGCGCTGCTCGGTGCGGTGCGTCGTCGGGTCTGTGACGTAGGCGGCGAAGTCGAGGTCGCGGAAGCGTCGGTAGTCTGAGTCGTTCAGCTCCTTGTGCTCGCCCGCGAGGCTGACGCGCGCGAGGAAGCGGCCCGCGTCGTCCGTCTCGCCCTCGACGGGGTCGCGCTCCTCCGTCTCGTACTTCTGCTCGGCGTAGTCCCAGCGCCGCTCGGTCTGGCGGACGACGCGGACGTGCGCGCGCTTGACGGGCTGTCCGAAGAGGTAATCGCCGTGCACCTCGACCTCTGCGTTCTGGCCGGCGAGGTAGTACGGGCGGTCGGGCTTCGCCGTGACGGCGAAGTTCGGCAGGTCGTAGCGGCTGATCTTGACGGTCGTCGTCGAGGCCGCGTCGTCGTCGTACTTGCTGTCCTCCATCTTGAGGCGGAGCCAGTAGGTGCCGAGGCGCGTGCTGTCGGGTATCTGCCAGTCGGCGCTGGCGACGCCGAAGCGCGAGGTCTTGAGCTTCTGGTCGAAGACGGTCGTGTCGTCCTCGTCCTCAAGCTCGAAGGAGACCTCCTCGCCGGCGAGGGCGTGCTCGGAGGGGTCGAAGACGAGCGCACGCATGTGCAGCGTCTGGCCCGGCTGGTAGAGCGACTTGTCGGTCGTCAGAAGCACGCGCGGCTGCTCTACGACGGAGACGGAGGTCTTCGCCTCCTCGACGAGCGCGCCGCGCCGCGCCGTGACCGTGAGGTCGAGGTCGTCGTCGCTCTCGATGCCGGCGGGCAGCTTGAAGTCGAGCACGGCGAAACCTTCGGCATCGGTCGCGCCCGCGGCCTTCAGCGCGACCTTCTTCTCTTCGGAGTCGAGCGGAATCTCCGCCGTGACGTTGACGCCTCGGACGGGCCGGCCCGTGACCGGGTTGGCCGTGCGGACGCGCGCGCGCAACGTCGAGCCGCCGCGCGCCCTGCGCGACGAGACGACGCGCAGCTCGAAGAGGTCTGGCGTCACCTCCGAGAGCGAGACGACGCCTTCGAGCGCGGCGACGCCGCCCGCGCTCGGCGCGACGCGGTAGCGCAGCCTGTACCAGGGGAACTCCTTCTGCTCGGATTCGAGCAGCCCGGAGAAGGGCAGGTCGAGCGGGACGTTGAGCTGGTTCGCGCCGCGCCTGACCTGCACGTCGGTTGCGGCGCTCGCCCGCGCCTTGTCCTGCGGGTCGAGCAGCTCCACTGTGACGCGCGCGGGGAAGGCGTTGCCGGTTCCGTTTTCTAAGGCGAGCGTGACGCGCGTCTGCCGTTCGTCGAGCGAGACCTTGATGCGCGACTCGTCAACTCGGAGCGCTGAGCTCGCGCTCGAAAGGTGGGCGGCGAGCAGGCAGACGAAGAGACACAGAAGGACGGGGGCTGACCTTCTCAGCATTGCGGTTTCTCCCTCCTCAAATTGTGACGCTGTGATGCGCGCGAGTTGTCCGACGGTTGGAGAGGGGTGGAGGAAAATTTTTCGAGAGGCGGGAAGGGAAAGGCAAAAGGCAAAAGTTAAAGACAAGCAGACGATCAAAAGTTAATGGCTCTTCGCGCGAGAGCGCGTCCTCAGTTTTGCCTTTTGCTTTTTGCCTTTTGACTTTCTTCAATGTGGAACCAGTGGAGGAGGCGGTGGGCAACGGGCGTGACGATGATGCCGGCGACGGTGATGAAGGCCAGCCCGCTGAAGAGCGCGTAGATGGAGGCGAAGACCTTGCCGGTGTCGTTCTTGAAGTCGCCCACCGGCCCCATGCCCGAAAGAATCATCGAGGCGTTCAGGAGCGAATCGACCCAACTGAACTCCGCGATGTAGTGGTAGCCGAGCACGCCCGCGCCGAGCGCGAGGGCGACGATGCAGAGCGCGAGCGCGAGGCTGCGCAAAAAGCGCATGACGAACGCCCGCAGCGGCAGAAGCGGCTCGTGTCTTCGCTCAAACATTCTCAGGTCTCCGATCCGGCCTCGCGTTTGCGGGCCGAGCGTTTGCGGGCCGACAGTTCACGTCTTCAGTGTCGCAGTTTACGTCTCTCGTTCGGCGGAGAGGCCGGGCACGAGGATGACCTTGCCGCCGGTCATCTCCCGCGCGTATTGCCGCAAGCCTTCCAACGCCCTTTCCAGCGGCAGACGCGCGCGAACCTCCGTCCTCAGCTCGTCGCTGAGTAGTTTTTGAATCCGACCCGCGACGCGGAACTTCTTCAGTGCGCCCTGCCGGCGCAGCCATTCGGAGAGCCAGAAGCCGCGCAAGCGCTTGCGCTCGAAGATGAGCGAACGCGGGTCAACGAGACAGCCTTCCAGCGAGAGCGCGCCGTAAACGAAGGCCGTGCTCCCTTCGGGCATCGCGCGCAGCACGCGCCCGGTCAGCTCGCCCGCCACCGCGTCGAACAGGACGGTTGCACGCAGGCGCTTGCATGTCTCGCGCAGCCTTTCGTCGAACTCTTCGTCCGTGCTGTCGAGGGCGTGGCCCGCGCCTTCGTGTTCGAGAAGCTCTACCTGTTCTTTGCGTCGCACGACGTTAACGACGTGGACGCCGCGACCGATAGCAAGTCGGTTAAGCATTCGACCGAGCGCGCTCGCCGCCGCCGTCTGCACGACCGACTCGGCGCGCAACTCTTCGGCGGCCTCAAGGAGCGCCCACGCCGTGAAAGGGTTGACGATCAGCGTGGCCGCCTGCTCGATGTCGGTCTCTTTGCGAAGCGGGATGCAGTGGTCTGCGTGCGCGAGCATGAACTCGGCCCAAGCGCCGTCGTCGTCCGTCGGCGCGGCGCAGGCCACACGCTTGCCGAACAGGTATCGCGCACGGAAGCCTCCGCCCGACGCGACCACCTCGCCGCTGCACTCGAAGCCCGGCACGACGGGCAGGCGCTTGCGCAGGCCGTACATCCCGCGCAGGAACGAGAGGTCGGAAGGGTTGACGGGCGAGGCGGCGACGCGCACGAGCACCTGCCCCGCGCCCGGACGCGGCACAGGCTTCGACGCCAGCACGAGCGAGTCCGCTCCGCCCTCGTATGAGCGCAGCTCAAGCGCGCGCATCGTTTCGGGGATTGATGTCATGCCGCTCCTTTCACTCTTCGGGACGCAAAACCGTCTGCGTTAGACGGCGCGCGCGGCCTCCTGTAGCTCGCCGCGGTGTTCGAGGATGTAGGCGAGGAAGGCGCGCGTGGGCGAGGGCTGGAAGCGTCCGAGCGCGACCATCGCGACCGAGCGCTTCAGTTGGTGGCCGGTGATACGCAGGGTCGCGAGACGCGCGGCGGCACGCTCCTCGCGCACGGCCCACGACGGCAGGAGCGAGACGCCGAGGCCGTGCTCGACCATGAGCTTGATGAAGTATGTATCGTTGGATTCGAGCGCGAGGTCGGGGCTGAGTTCGAGGCGCTTGAAGAAGGCGTCGGTCGCGCGGCGGATGGAAGCGCCCTGCTCGAAGAGGATGAAGCGCTCGCGTCTGAGCTCGCCCGTCTTCAGCTCGCGCGCGCCCGCCAGCCTGTGACGTGCGCCGACGACGAGCACCAGCTCGTCCTCGAACAGCTCCGTCACCTGGAGCGCCGGCGAGTAGACGGGCATCGAGGCGAAGCCCACATCCGCCGCGCCGTTGAGGATGTCGGAGACGGTCTGCTCGGTGCTGACGGTCGTGCGGAAGGAGAGTTCGATCCCGTCGTACTCGCGCATGAACGACTCGAAGAGGCCGGCGAAGAGGTGGACGAAGGCCTGCGTGGCGGCGGCGGCGCGGACGTGGCCGCGCGGCTCGCGGTCGCCCCCGGCGATGCGCTCGCGCAGCGCGTCGGCCTCTTCGAGGATGCGCTCGGCGTATTCGAGCGCGAGCTTGCCGGCGTCGGAGAGGCGGACTCCGCGCTTGGCGCGGATGAAGAGCGGCTCGCCCAGCTCGCGCTCCAAAGCCTTGATCTGGTGGCTCACAGCCGACTGCGTCATCTTAAGT
>JALZHC010000844.1 GCA_030914105.1 Acidobacteriota bacterium | reverse complement strand
GGCGGGCGTGCCGCGCCCATTCCGCCTCGTCGTCTTCTTCCCAATCTGGATGGCCGGCCTCGGACTCCTCCAGGCGCGCGAGAAGACCTGAATCGCGATGGCCGCGCGCGGGACGCGCAACCTGGACGCGGGCGAGGAAAAGATGGAAGACGAGCGAATGGTCGAGCGCCTGCGCGCGACCTCGCGCCGGATAAACCGCCGCGCCCTCATCACCGCCGCGATCATCACGCTCGTCACCATCGCCTTCCCTTGAGCTAATAGAAAGTAAAGCTGACCATAGAGGTCACAAAGGTCTTCACGAAGGTCAAGGAGAAATCCTTTGTGACCTCTGTGAAATTCTTCGTGACCTCTGTGGTTAATGACTTCTGCCCTATCAGCGCATACTCTCGACGACCTGCGCGGCGGCGCGTCTGCCCGTGGCGATTGCGCCGTGGACTGTGCCGATGTGGCCGTCGGAGTTCGTCGCCTCGCCCGCGAAGAAGAGCGTGCCTGCGACGGGGCGCGCGAGTTCGTCCTGCGCCTCAAGCCCGCCGACGGGCAGATAGGCGTATGCACCGCGCGCGAAGGGGTCGGCCTGCCAATCGTGCGTGTAGACGGCTTCGAGCTCCGCTTCGACGCGTGCGCGCGAGACGCCGAGCGCGCCGGAGAGAGACTCGACCGCGTGCGCGGTCAAAAACTCCGCGTCCTTCCCCGCGAACGCTTCGGCGCGCGGGCCGCCGGCCCAGCCGACGAGCAGCGGCGCACGCAAGGGCAGTTGCGTCCACCAGGTCGGGACTGTCGCGTCGAACGTGTGCAGGAAGCCTAGCTCCGAGAGGCTCTCGTCGCCTCCGCCGCGCGTGCGCAGACGCAGGCTCTCCCAGAAGCGCGTGCGGAACCTCAGCGTCAGCCTCACGGCGTGGCCCACCTCAAGCCGGCGCGCGGCGTCGAGCTTCTCCCGAAGCTCCGGCGAGAAGCGCACGGCCCCTTCCTTTCCGGGCGTCGCTCGCAGCACACCGAGCGGCAGCGTGATGACCGCGCGCTCGCCCTTGTAGATAGTCTCTTCGCCGCCCGGCGCATGCCGCGCGGAGACTTCCACGCGGCCACGGCTCCAGCGCACCTCTCGCGCCGCCGCGCCGAGTTGGACGCGCCCGCCGCCCGCGCCGACCTCGACGTTCAACCACTCGACGACGCGCGAGTAACCGCCGAGCACGCGGAAAGAGCTGTCGCCTTCCACGCTGTCGGAAGCCTCCTCGGCGAGCGCGAGTCCGCGCGTGCCCGCACGCTCCGCTCGCGCCGCGTGGAACCCTTCGACGTAGAGCGTCGCGGCCTCGCGCGCCGTCTCGTCGTCGCAGCACTCTTTGAGAAACTCGGCGAAGGGACGGTCGCGCGTCTCTTGTTTCATGCGCCCGAAAACCTTCTCAAGCTTCTGCCAGAACTCGCCCGACTTCACGAGCACGCCGCCGCGCTCGTACCAGTGGCGCTCGGACACGTCGCAGGCGGCCAGGCCCGCGCGCTCGACCACCTCCCAAAGCTCGCGCGCCTTCCCGTGGATGAACTCCGCGCCCAGCTCTACGGCCACGGGCGACGACGCGTCGCTGACGGTGTGGACGCGACCGCCGACGCGACCGCGCGCTTCGAGCACGACGACACGCAGGCCCGCCGCGCACAACTCTCGCGCCGCCGACAGGCCCGCCGCGCCCGCGCCGACGACGATGACCTGCGCCGCTTCTTCTCCCGCGCGTCCCGTCGTCACGTCCACGCCCTCGCCTCCGCCACAGTCCTGCCTTACCGCGCCGCAGACGTTACCCGTCGAAGTTGAAGATTCGCCTTCGCCGAGGTCACAAATCTTTCGGCGAAGCGAGACGCGAAAAGTCAAAAGGCCGGACTGCGCGAGTCCGGCCTCCGTGTTCTTCGCCTGCTGAGTCGCGTTCAGCGCCGCGGTCGGTAGAAGAGCCTTTCGAGGCTGAATCCTTCAGCCGCCTTCGGCTGGTCGAAGACGACGCCGAGGCCGAACTCGGTGATGGCCGCGGCGGAAGGGCTGTCGCGCTCCGTGCGGTTGATGAAGACGCCCTCGAACTTTTCGGTCGAGCCGTCGGCGTAAGTCTTCGTGCCGGTCAGGAGCGCGCCCGCGACTCGCGCGCGCGTGAGCGTGAAGGCGCGCGGCCCCGCCTCGCCCGGTTCGGAGCCGCTGCCTTCGGCGCTGCCGTCGGCGGCGACCTTGAGTGAGAGCGTGTAGTCGAATCCGACCGACGCCTCGTAAGTGCCGGAGTAGTCGGCTGCGTTCTGCCGTGGTGCCGGCTCGCTCCGAACCTCCTTGAACTTCTCCATGCGGACGCCGCGCTTCTCTTTGATCTCGTGCTTATTCTTGTTGAAGGAGGCGGCAAGCTCGCGCGCGCGGCGCGCGGCGTCCGCTTGGCGCGCGGCGGCGGGCGCGGAAACGTCGAGG
>JALZHC010000843.1 GCA_030914105.1 Acidobacteriota bacterium | reverse complement strand
CGCCGATTGCGGCCCGCCCACGCCCATGTGCGCCTGCGGCGACGCCTTGATCTCCTCGTAGGTCTTGTCGGTGAAGCGGAGCGTGAGCTTGGTGAACTGCTCGGTGATCGAGGGCTGGCCGGTGAAGAGCGAGAGGCTGTGCTTCTCGCACTCGATGGGCGGGGTCAGCGCGAACTCGCCGTCGCCGACGAAGACCGCGCCGGTCACGCGCCCCTCGACCGCCGGCAGGAAGTAGACCTCGCCGGAGCGAAGGGTGAAGGTGGCGGCGTCGCGCTTGAGGACGAGGTTGTTCACGGTCGCGTACTCGCCCGCGAAGTCCTGGGCGGATTCGGCCTGCTGCCGGAGCTGCTGGTAGACGGGGTCTTCGTTCGGCTTCGTCGTGGCCTTCACCTCGACCGCGCCGCCCTCGACCGGCGCGACTTCGAGCTGGAAGTCGAGCGCCGCGGTCTGGCCCTCGACGACAGCGAGCTGCTCGCGCCGCGCGTCCTTGAAGCCTTTGAAGGCGACCGTGACGACGTAAGTGCCGGCGGGCAGACCCTCGACGCGATAGCGCCCCTGCGCGTCGGTCTGGACGGGGGCGTGCGCGGGCTGGCCCGCGGCGTCGGTGACGCTGACGGTCGCGCCGACGACGACCGCGCCCTTCTGGTCTGTGACAGTTCCGGCAATCGTGCCGCCCGCGGCGGCGCTCGACTTGACGAAGGGCACGAGAGCGAGCGCGAGGGCGAACAGCAGCGCGGTGATTTTTTTGGGGGACGGTCTCATAAAACCTCTTCTTGATTCGGTGAGGCCCACAACTTTTGTGAAACTCGTTTGAGCGGTTATTGCCTTGCCGGAGTGCCGTCGGGGGACGCGGCGCGGGTTGCTACCGGCGAGGGCTGCGCGCCGGGAAGCGACATTATTCTGGCCGCCGCGCGGGGTGTCAAGCCGACGCCGCCTCTCCCGACAGTTCGATTCAATCTTGTGTTTAAAGCGAGTTGGACTCAACGCAGAGGCGCAGAGGACGCTGAGGGTTGGACTTTATCGCTCAACTCTCAAATCTCAAACCTGGAATTCCTCTGCGCTTCCTCCGCGTGCTGCTGCGCCTGCGGCGTTGAACTGCCCTTTGCTCGACACTCAAGATTGAATTGGCCCGGCGACGCTTCCGTCCGCGCGCTTGACATGGGCGTGCGCGCGCCGATAAAACGGCTGCGAACACGTTCGCACAGTCAACTTCATTTCTCATTTCACGCGGCGGCGCGCAGGAGTTCCAGATTGTTCTCGGCCCGCCCGCGGCGGCTGAAATTTAAGGAGGCACGGGTAAGGAGATGGCCGGTCAGATGGTCGAGTTTCAGAGCAACGGCGCGGAGGCGCGCGGCTACCTCTCCGTTCCCGAATCGGGGAGCGGGCCGGGCGTCGTCGTCATACAGGAGTGGTGGGGACTTGTCCCGCACATCCGTGAGGTGGCCGACCGCTTCGCCGCCGCAGGCTTCGTCGCGCTCGCGCCAGACCTCTACCACGGCGACGTGGCGCGCTCGCCCGACGAGGCCGGCAAGCTGATGATGGCTCTTAACATCAGCCGGACGGAGAAAGACCTGCGCGGCGCGATTCAGTATCTCTTAAGCCACGAGGCGACCGAGGGCGGCAGCATCGGAACCGTCGGCTTCTGCATGGGCGGCGCGCTCTCGCTCTACGCCGCGTCGAAGAACGAACAGGTCGGCGCGTGCGTCGTCTTCTACGGCATCCACCCGAAGGTCGAGCCGGATTTGGATAACTTGCGCGCGCCCGTGCTCGGCATCTTCGCGGAGCGCGACCAGTCCGTGCCGCCCGCAGCGGCGCGCGAGCTGGAAGCGAAGTTAAAGGAGCGCGGCAAGCAGGCCGAGGTGCACATCTACCCCGGAACCGACCACGCCTTCTTCAACGACACGCGCCCCGAAGTCTACGATGCGGAGGCCGCCGCCGACGCCTGGCGGCGCACCGTGGAGTTCTTCCGCGAACATCTCGAAGGCCGCGAGGGCTGAAGCGGCCAGCACGTCTGCTCCATTCTCGCGCCTTGTCGCGGGTAGTTAACCACCGCAGGCACAGAGAGCACAGAGACAGCACAGAGAGTTTGAAATCCTCTGTGCATCCTCTTCTGTCCTCTGTGCCTGCGGTGGTTAACTAACCTTCCATGGCACTCAACGATGGATAGACCTTGAGCGACGGGTTGCGCCGGGCTGCTCGATACCTTAAAACATAAGCGAAGGAGATTCGGGCGCGGGAGTCGCTGCGGGCGGCGCGTCGTGTGGAGTCGAGGTAAGGGATGTTTGTCGAGAGCAAGCTGAAGACGAAGCTGCTGCGCCAGATGGGCGAGGCGATCAAGGACTTCGGGATGATCGAGGACGGCGACCGCGTGATGGTCTGCCTCTCCGGCGGCAAGGACAGCTACACGATGCTCGACCTGCTGTTGG
>JALZHC010000264.1 GCA_030914105.1 Acidobacteriota bacterium | reverse complement strand
GCGCAGGCCACCACGGGCACGCTCAGGGGCACGGTCACAGACGCCAACGGCGCAGCCGTCGCCGGCGCGACCGTCAAGATCAAGAGTGAGGCCACCGGCCTTGAGGGCGAGCCGGTCACGACCACGGGCGAGGGCACCTTCGAGTTCACCAACCTCAAGTCCGGCAAGTATACCGTGACGGTCGAGGGCGCGGGCTTCAAGCGCTCGATCACCACCGGCACCGACGTCAAGGTCGGCATCGTCAACCCGCTGGACATCAAGCTCGAGCCGGGCAACATCACCGAGACGGTGACCGTCACCGCCGGCACCGAAGAGGTGCTCAACACCGAGCAGGCGCAGATCTCCCACACCTTCGAGGCGCGCAAGATCGAAGACCTGCCGTCGAACGCGCAAGGGTTCGGCATCGACACGCTGGCGCTCTTAGTCCCCGGCGTCGCGCAGAACAGCGGCGGCGGCACGAACACCAACGGCTCCGGCCTGTCTGTGAACGGAAACCGCGGTCGCTCGAACAACTTCCAGATTGACGGCTCGGACAACAACGACCTCTCGGTCGGCGGCCCGAACCTCTTCGTCGACAACCAGGATCAGGTGCAGGAGTACCAGGTCATCACCAACAACTTCTCCGCGCAGTACGGTCGCAACCTCGGCGCGGTCGTCAACATCGTCACCAAGTCGGGCGGCAACGACTTCCACGGCACCGGCTTCGAGTACCACATGGACAGGCGCAACCTCGACTCGCTGACCAACATCGAGCGGCTGCGCTGCACGCCGGGGCAGCCCTGCTACCCGCCCCGCTTCCTGAGCAACGTCTTCGGCGGCACGCTCGGCGGCCCCATCTACATCCCGCACTTCGGCGAGGGCGGGCGCGCGGGCCGGCTCGGGCGCAACAAGGCCTTCTTCTTCTTCTCCTACGAAGGCATCCGCCAGCCCGGCCAGACCGACGCCCTCTCGACCGGCTTCGGCATCAACGCGGCAGACCTGCCGCGGCTCTCGGCGGCCTTCCCGAGCAGCCCGATCATCCAGGCCATCGTCGCGACCAACCCCAGCATCCTCCCGCTGGGAACCGTCCAGCCGCGCTCAGACCTCTTGAACTGCAACGCAACCACGGCCCGGCTCGCCGGCCAGCCTTCGAGCGTCTTCTCCAAGTGCAACCGCGACTTCATTGACTTCAACCCGACGACCAACCCGGCCAACGCCGTCCGCGTCGAGGGCTTCCTCCTGGAGCGCATCTACCCGACGCCCTACACGCAGAACGAGTGGAGCCTGCGCGGCGACATGAAGGTGACGAACAAGGACAACTTCTACGTTCGCTACCTCGACCAGCGCGGCAACTCCGTCAACGGCCTCGGCTCGACCAACGGCTTCACGGGCGACGAGCCGTTCTTCACGAAGAACTTCGGCGGCAGCTACACCCGCCAGATCACCAGCAAGATGGTCAATGAGGCGCGCGCCGTCCGCACGATCCTCTCGGTCGATTTCGGCGGCGGCTGCGACCCGAAGACCATCGGCTGCATCCCCTCGCCCGGCCAGATTGACGCGGCGCAGTTCGAGAGCTTCGCCCCCAGCGCCGTCCGCGGCGTCACCCTGACGGGCAACGCGCTGCGCACCGAGGGCACGGGCGGCGGCATCCCGCAGGGCCGCTCCACGACGCTCTACGACTTCGCCGACAACCTGACGATGGCGCGCGGTCGCCACTCGATCATCATGGGCGCGGAGGTCAAGTTCACGAAGGCCACCGCCCCCTTCCTGCCGAACTACAACGGCTCTTACACCTTCGCCATCGACACCGCGGCGGGCCGCGCGGCGCAGCAGCGCATCTTCGCCAACGCGCCCTCGGGGGTCTCGATTGCGCTCGGCGACCCGAACGTGAAGTACACCGAGTGGGATCAGTACTACTTCTTCCAGGACGACTTCAAGATTCGTCCGAACCTGACCTTGAACCTCGGCGTGCGCTACGAGTACACGGGCCAGCCGATTGACGACCTGACGGTCGAGACCACGGCGCGCGAGAGCAACGCCGCGACCGCCTTCTGGAACCCGGCGCTCCCGCTCACGTCGCGCATCGTCCCGCGCGTCGCGCCCGACAAGAACAACTTCGCGCCGCGTGTCGGCTTCGCCTACTCGCCCCACTTCTGGAAGAGCTTCTTCGGCGAGGACCAGACCGTCATCCGCGGCGGCTACGCCATCGCCTACGACCCGGCGTTCTACAACATCCTTCTGAACGTCGCCAACTCGTCGCCCTTCTCGCTCTCGCTGGCGGCGACCACCGCGCAGACGCCCGACACCAACCCGCTCCTGCCGATGCCGAGCATCTTCGGGCAGGACATCCGCAACTTCGCGCAGTCGTCCGGCGTCCTGCCCATCGGCAAGCTCGACCCGCGCTGGCTCAGCCAGACGCAGGTCGCGCCCGACTTCCACTCGCCCTACTCGCAGCAGTGGTCGTTCGGCCTCCAGCGCTCGGTCGGCAAGAACAACGTCGCCGAAGTGCGCTACGTCGGCAACCACGGCGTCGGCCTCTTCCAGTCGGTGCTGCGTAACCCGTTCGTCGGCGTCCCCGGCAGCGCGTCTCTGGGCGGCCTCTATGGCTTCACCCGCAACGTCTCGGTCAACGGCGTCACGACCGCGCTCCAGTTCCCGTCCTTCGCCGCGCAGATCATCCCCGCGGGCGTGACGGGGCTGAACTGCGTTGACAACACCGCGACGCTCGACAACGAGGCGGCCTGCCTGGGCCGCATCCGGCAGAACGGCGCGATCACCGACCGCGAGAACACGGCCATCTCCTGGTATCACTCCGTGCAGGCGCGCTACAACGGGCGCTTCATCAACAACTCGCTCAACCTCGGCCTGGCCTACACCTTCAGCAAGACGACCGACACGGCCAGCGAGATTTTCACCTTCAGCCAGGAGAACTCGATCTTCCCGCAGAACCCGTTCAACTACTCGCAGGACTACGGCATCTCGGCGCTTCACCGTCCGCACATCTTCTCGGCGAACGCCATCTACGACGTGCCGTACTTCAAGGAGGAGCGCGGCTTCCTCGGACACCTCCTCGGCGGCTGGCAGCTCAACGCCACGCACGTCTACAACACGGGCCGGCGCTACACGCCGAGCCAGAACCTGAACGCCGGTTCGCTCGGCCTCGGGCCGAGCTACCTGAGCGGCGGCGAAAGCCTCCGCCCGTTCCTCGGCAACGCGCACGCGCCCCAGACTGCGGTGGGCATCAGCCAGGTTGACGCCTTCCTCTTCTTCTCGCGCGCCGTCTTCCCGACCATCACCGACCTGAACGGCTTCCTGTCGTTGAACGACCTGAACAACGGCGTCGTCCGCGCGGTCACTCCGAACGACGTGCGCTTCATCTACAACGGCCCCGGCGCGGCGCGGCTCTTCAACTCGCCCTACGGCAACGTCCCGCGCTACTACCTGGTCGGCCCGCCGATCAACCAGATGAACTTCGGCGTCTTCAAGAACACGCGGGTGTTCGAGAGGGTCAACGTCCAGTTCCGCGCCGAGTTCTTCAACGTGCTCAACCACCCGAACCCCGGCTACGGCGTCACGCGTAACAGCTCGCTCCCGAACATCCTTCTGGAGAACGCCGGCAACGCCGCCGGCCCGTTCGCCGACAACTCGCAGATCAACCTCGCGCGCCGACGCATCCAGTTCGGCCTGCGCATCAACTTCTAACTCCGAGGCTGCCGCCGCCAAGCGGCCCTCTTTCGGGGAGGGCTTACCCGTCGGGGTAAGCCCTCCCTTCTTTTTGTCAGCGGCTTAAGTGAAAGTCAGTTCGACGTAAGCGTTGAAAAGACTTGACCCACGAAGCCACACGAAACGGCACGAAGAAGGCGCGCGAACGTTCGTGCCCCTTTCGTGTTCTTTCGTGTGGCTTCGTGGATAAAGCTTGCCCCGCCTCTTATCCCGAACCCACGTTAACGTGAGGAAGTCCGGCTCGCTCACTTCACGATCTCGAAATCAACCGACTGCCATGCGGTCGCCGAAGGCCCCTTGGTCATCTGGTCTGTGACGACCACCTGCAAGACGTACTGACCGGGCGCGAGGTCGTCGGCGAGCACGAGCTTTCCCTTCGCGCTCAGGCGCTTCGGGTCAAGCTGCAATCCGCTGTCTTCGAGCGGCATCATCTCCTCGGACGAGACGAGCTGGCCGTCGCGAAACAGTCGCGCCTCGGCGCGGAGGCGCGGGAGCATCGTGTGTGAGTCGGCGCGCGCGTTGTAGATCGTGTAGCGGTAAGTCAGCTCCGCGCCGCGTCGGAAGCGCCGGACTGTAGGCGCAGGCTGCACCTCCGGGTCTTCGCCGGGCCCCGGCCCCTGGCTCACCTTGAGCAGGGCGACGCGCGGCTGAAACGCCGTCGTCCAGAACGTCTGCGTCAGGTCGTAGGCGACGACGTTGCCGGAAAGCGTGAGGCCGGAGAGCGCGAGCCGGCCCTTCTTCAGGTCTGGAATCTCGACGAACTGGAAGGCCGAGCCGACGCGCTCGCTGGCCGAGTCGCGCACCGCCGCGCGCAACTGGTAGCTTCCGGGATTCTTCACGGCAACGACGAGGTCGTAGTCGAGGCCGTCGCGGCGCAGGCGCTCGTATGTGCGACCGCGCGCGCGAACCGTGTCGCTGCGCGAGATGAAGTTGTCAACCGAGCCGTCGCCGCCGAAGCTGCTCGCCAGCACGTCCATGACCGCTTCGTGCCAGCCGTCGGGGAGGTCTCTGAAGGTGAGGTCGCGCGCGTCAACGTGCAGCAGCAGGCGGACGAAGGAGCCGGGCTGGACGTTGCCGAAGAGCGCGGTCATGCGCACGCGCACGCCCGAAGCCGCGAACGGCGAGTCGAGCGCGGCGGCCAACTGCTCCGGCATCGTGCGCGAGCGCTCGCGGCGCGCTTCGTCCGTGTCGCCGAAGAAGCCCTCGCGCGTGCGGACGTGCAGGCCCTCGCGCTTCACGCGCAGGGTGATGTGGTGGTAGCGCCCGCGCCCGCCCTTCGTCTCGAACGTGCCGGGCGCGGGGCGGTAGCCGATGAGGTAGTAGCCGCGCAGGTCTTCCGTGATGCGGCGGACGCCGCCGCCGAGGTCGTTGGTATTGACGACGGCGAGGCCGCCCGTCCGGTGCGTGATGTACTGAAGGCTCTGCTGCGTCGAGCAGAGGCTGTTGGTCTTCCGGTTGAGCGAGTTGGTCAGCCACTCGCCCGAAGAGAGCTGCTTCTGGCTCGCCGAAGGGCGGACGAGACTGCCGTCCGTGATCGGCTTTGTGTCCGAAGTGTTGACGAGGCCGTCCTTCGGCGTCTCGTCCGCCGCCGTCGGGCTGATGTTCGCCAAGCCGTGCGCGTCAACCGCGTTGATGACGACAGAGGCCTGGTTGCTCGACTGCAAAAGTTTTCTGACGAGCATCTCCACTTCCGAGTCGCCGTCCGGCTGAAGGCCGTCGTCGCCGCCCGACGCCTCCCCGAACCTGCACTTGAGGATCGGCAAATCCTCTGTGAAGAGGATCAAGCTCTTGCGGCCGGGAAGGTCTCTGAGGCCCGCGACGATGTACTGCAATGAACTCAGCGTCTCGTAGAAGGAGCCGGACGACTGCTGCTGCATGAAGGCGGCGCTGGCGTCAACCTCCGGCGCGAAGGCGTGGAGGCCGACGCGGTTGTTCAAGGGCTGCCAGCGCAGGCGCTCGACCGCCGCGCGCAAAGCCTGCCGGTCGCCGGTCAGTTGCCGCAGGTCGCCTGCGTCGCCGCTCGTCGTGACCAGGCCCGCGAGGTCGCCCGGCTCCATCTCGTCTTCGACGAACTTTCGGAGCGCCGCGCGGACGGAAACCAAATCCGCGAACGAGAGTCCGAGGTCGTCAACGACGAGGACGAC
>JALZHC010000263.1 GCA_030914105.1 Acidobacteriota bacterium | reverse complement strand
AAGAAGGCGAGCCGCGCCGCGGGTCGAGCGCCGTCGAGCGCCTTGAGCCTCTCGCGCGCCGCCGCGCGTTCGCGCCCGCGGTGCTTGGGCGCGTGCGCGTCCAAGACTTCGCCGCCCGCGAAGGTCTGCGGCGGCGAATACGTGCGCAGGATGAAGCGGTCGCCGGGCAGCGCGACGACCGGCGATTCGAGCCGCAGTTGAACTAACCCCTCTGCGCCCGGCGCGACCTCGCCCGGCTCGCCCGCCGCTTCCAAGACGACCGCGCGCGCCAGGACTTCCGCCGTGCCGTGATGCACGCGCACGCGCTGTCTCGTCTTCAAGGCCCTTGGCGCGTCCTTCAGAACTGAGACGCGCGCGTCCAAAATCTGCGTCGCCGCGAGTCGGCCCGCGGGCGCGAGCACCATGCCGCGCGCGACCCCCGACGACTCGACGCCGCCGAGGTTGACCGCCGTGCGCTGCCCCGCCGTCGCCGTCTTCACAGATGCGCCGTGCACCTGCAAGCCGCGCACGCGCGCGCGCATGCCCGCGGGGAGAAGCTCAAGCTCCTGCCCCTCGACGATCTCGCCCGCGACGAGCGTGCCGGTCACGACCGCGCCGAAGCCGCGCATCGTGAACGAGCGGTCAACGGGCAGACGCGTCACCGCGTCGGAGTCGCGCGCGGGCGCGGCGAGCGCGGCCTCGCGCAAGCGCGCTTTCAACTCCTCAACGCCAGCGCCCGTGCGCGCGCTCACGGCGACGACCGGCGCGTCTTCGAGGAATGAGCCGGCCACGAGTTCCGCGGCTTCGTCGCGGACGAGTTCGAGCAGCTCTTCGTCAACCGTGTCGGTCTTCGTGATGACAACCAGCCCCGCGGCGACGCCGAGCAGCCGGCAGATCTCGAAGTGCTCGCGCGTCTGCGGCATCACGCCTTCGTCCGCCGCGATGACGAGCGCGACCAGATCAATGCCGTGCGCGCCCGCGAGCATGTTCTTCACGAAGCGCTCGTGGCCGGGCACGTCCACGAAGCCGACGCGCACGTCGCCGAGGTCGAGTTCGGCGAAGCCGAGGTCAATCGTGATGCCGCGTCGCTTCTCCTCCGGCAGGCGGTCTGCGTCCACGCCCGTCAGGGCGCGCACCAGCGCCGTCTTCCCGTGGTCAATGTGCCCGGCGGTGCCGACGATTACGGATCGCATAAGAGCGTGATGAGTGATCAGTGATAAGTGATAAGTGATAAGAGCAGACAGCGCTCGGCTATCTGGCGGGAAAGCGTTGACCGCTGATAGCTGAATGCTTTCTCTTATCACTCATCACTTGTCACTGATCACGGTTCTCATAGCCACTTGAAGACGCCGAAGACGTTCGAGAAGTCGTCGCGCCAGACGACGGGTTTGTGCTCGCGCTCGTCGAGCGGCTGCCAGCGCGTGTCCGTCGAGAGCGCGCTGAGGTCTGCCGCAGAGCGCGCGACGACCACCCAGGTCGAAGGGTCTTTGCCGGTCTCCGAGTTGTATTCTCCATCGCCGAAGACGCGCGAGACAAGCCCCGCGTCGTCCGCCATGCCGCAGACGACGCGTTCGAGTTCGAGCGCGCGGTTCGACGTGTGGAAGACTACCAGCCCGCCCGGCGCGAGCTTCGAGAGGTAGAGCGCGAGCGCCTCGCGTGTCAGGAGGTGCGCGGGCACGGCGTCGGAGCTGAAGGCGTCGAGGACGACGAGGCCGTAAAGGTTGTCGGGCGCGTCGCGCAGACGCAGGCGCGCGTCGCCGAGTGTGACCGAGACGGGCGCGGCGGCGCACTTCGAGATGTATGTGAACAGGCGCGGGTCGCGCGCGACGGAGACGACCGCCGGGTTGATCTCGTAGAAAGTCCAGGCCTCGCCCGCGCGCGCGTAGGCCGCGGTCGTGCCCGCGCCGAGTCCGACGATGGCGACCGAGCGGCTGGCGTCCATCTTCGCGTCGAAGGCCGCGAAGATGGAGCCGAGCGGCCCGTCGCGGTGGTAGTAGGAGAGCGGCTCGCACTGGCGCGCGGGGTCTGTGAACTGCCTGCCGTGCAGCGTGCTGCCGTGGTGCAGCCAGTGCACCTCGTCCGCGCCCTCCGAGGTGACGCGGAGCGTGCCGAAGAAGTTGCGTTCGGTGAGCAGAGTCCGGTCGGGCTCGCCCGCGAAGAGCAGGCTGGCGAGCATGACGGCCGCGAGGCTGAGCGCGAAGCGCAAAGGGCGCGGCGCGAAGAAGTGGTTGAGCAGAAAGAGCGGCACGCCCAGAGAGACCGCGATGCGCTCGATGGCGACGTGCTCGTCCGTGTCCGAGCCGATGTGCGGCGCGGCCAACGCGAGCGCGCCCGCGAGCGCGAAGACGACTAAAGGCAGCAGCAGGTCGAGCCGCCACTCGCGCCTCGCGTCCGCGATGCCGCCCACGCCCCCGACCGCGCCGCTTCCATTCTCGACCGCGACGCCTTCATGCCCGACCGCGCCGGCTTCCCTTCCCGCGTCGCCGCCTTCGCCTTTCGCGCCGACGCCTTCAGACTTCTTCGCGCCGAGCCGCAGGCCGAGCAGTTGGCCGCGCGTCCGCCGGAAGGCCGGGCGCAGGTAGCTTGCGAGCAGGATGATGAGCGGATACTCGACGACCGTGTGGAAGAGGAGCGGCGCGACGAGCGCGTTGAAGAGTCCGCCGAGCGCGCCGCCCGCGGCGAGGCAGAGGTAGAACTCCGCGAGGTGGCGCGCAGACGGGCGGTCGTCTGCGAGCTGGCCGTGGCAGGCCATCGACGCGAGGAAGAGGAAGAGGAGATGGAAGAGTATGAGGAACCAGACGGGCTGCGCCGCGCCCGAAAGGTAGATGAGCACGAGCATCACCGCCGCGCCCGGCAGAAGGCGCGCGACCAGCGAGCGCGGCAGAATTTGCCGCCGCGCGAAGACGAGCACAAAGCTCAGCATGTAGAGCGAGAGCGGGATGACCCAGAGCAGCGGCACGGCGGCCAGGTCGGTCGTGATGTAAGTCGTCACGCCGAGCACGAGGCTCGAAGGCACGAAGGCCAGGAGCACCCAGCGCAGTCGGCGTCGGAGAGTCGGATGAGTTGAAGAGGCTGCGGGCGTCTCGCCGGATGAGGCCGCGGGCTTCGCGCCGGATGAGGTTGCGGGTGTCGCGCCGTCGCTCGCGTCCTGCATGTCATCGCGCGCCGTCGCGCGTTTGTCGTCTCGCGCCGTCGCGCGCTCTTCGTCTCGCGTCGTCGTGCCGCGCGCGCGCAGGGCGATGGCGGCGCAGGCGACGACGAGGGCGAGGAGCGCGAAGTAGGCGAGCGCCCAGGCGCGTCGCTGCTGGCCGAGCGTGAGGCCGGGTTCGAGGAGCAGAGGGAAGCCGAGGAGCGCGATGAGGCTCCCGGCGTTGCTCGCGGCGTAGAGGAAGTATGGGTCGGAGGCCGAGACGGCGCGCGTCTGCGAGAACCACTTTTGCAGCAGCGGCGCGCTGGCCGAGAGCGCGAAGAAAGGGAGGCCGACGCTCAGCGAGAGCGTCTTCAGAAGCCACGCCACGGGGCTGGCCGTCGCCCCGACGCCCGACGCCGCGAAGCCCCCGGCCAGAGGCAGAGAGAGCGCCGCCGCGAGCAGCAACGCGACGTGCAGAAAGACCTGCGCGCGCCTTGAGAGCCAGCGCGTCGAGGCGAGCACGTAGGCGTAGCCCGCCAGCAGCGCACACTGGAAGAAGAGCATGCAGGTGTTCCACACGGCGGGCGTGCCGCCCAGGACGGGCAGCACAGTCTTGCCCACGAGCGGCTGCACCCAGAAGAGCAGCAGCGCGCTCAGGAAGAGCGTGAACGCGAAGAGGAGGGCCATAGGGTTCAAAGTTTAAAGGCTCAAGGTTCAAAGTTGAAAGCCCGGCTTCGACTTTGAACCTTGAGCCTTGAACTTTGAACCTCGGACTTTGAACCTTGAACTACTTGATGACCTCGAAGTCAGTCCACTGCGTCACGGTGCGGCGCTTTTCGGGCGCGAGCAGGTCTGTGACGACGACCTGGAGGACGTACTCGCCGGGCGCAAGTCCGCCGAGGCGCATCCGCGTGCCGTCGTGCAGCGTCTTCATGTCGGTCTGCTGGCCTGGGTCGAAGGGGACGGGCTGGCCCGCGTAGACCTGTTGGCCGTCGCGGAAGATTCGGAGCTGCGTCTGCAAGCGGGGTCGGCCCGCGGGGTCGAGGCGCGGGTTATAGATGTTGAAGTAGCAGTCAATGTCCTCGCCGAGGCGGAAGCGTCGCAGCGCCGGGCCGCCCTGCGCGAGCGTCTCGTCCGGCTCTTTCGGCTGACCGTCGGCTGCCGCGCCGGCTGCCGGGCCAGCGTGCGCCGTGCTGTACTCGCCCGACTGCATGAGGATGCCGGAGAGCGAGATGCGGTCTTTCTTCAGGCTGGGCACTTCGATGAACTGGCTGGCCGAGCCGAGCTTCTCCGTCGCCGTGTCGCGCACGGCGACTCGCAGTTGGTACGCGCCGGGCTTCCTGACCGGAACCTGCATCGTGTAGACGAGGCCGTCGCGGCGCACGGCGTCGAAGGCTTTGGCGCGGACGCGGAAGGTCTCCGTGCGGTCGAGGTGGTCAACGACCTGCCCGTCCTCGCCGAAGGTGAAGGCGACCACGTCGAGCACGGCCTTGTGCCAGCCGTCAGGCTCTTCGGTGAAGTGGACGTTGCTGAGGTCTATGTGCATGAGCGAGCTGACGAACGCGCCGTTGCGGATGTAGCCGCCGAAGAGCGAGGTCAGGCGCACGCGCACGTCGCCCGATGCGAAGGGCGAGGTGAGCGCGCCGACGATCTGCTCGGCGCGCGTGCGGCGCGCGGGCCGGGCCTCTTCGTCCGTCAGGCCGATGAAGCCGGAGCGCGTGCGCACTTTGAGTCCGGGCCGCTTGAGCTTCACCTGAAGGTTGTTGAAGTGCATGCGCCCACGGACGCGCTCGAAGACGCTCTCGTCGGGGCGGAAGCCGATGAGGTAGTAACCCTTCTGGTCTTCGAGCACGCGGCGGACAGCGCCGCCGAGGTCGTTGTTGTCGTGGATGAAGAGGCCGCCGGTCTGATCGGCGAGGAAGCCCATGCCGGCCTGCGAGTCTGTGTAGTTCCGGCTGCGCTGGTCAAGCTCCTGCCGAACCTGTTCGAACGAGCGCCCGTTCGTGTTGTCCGCCGCCGTCAGGCCGAGGACAGGTAGGCCGCGCGCGTCCACCGTGTAGACGACGACCGAGGCGCGGTTGGCGAGGTCAACGAGCCGGCGCAGGTTGTCGAGCACGGGCAGGTGTCCCATCTGGCGCCCGCCCTTCGAGGGGTCGCGCTGGTCGTAGATGGGGAAGCCGTCGGAGAACATGATGACGGACTTGCGACCGGGCAGCTCCTGCATGCCGCGGATGATGAAGTTCAAAGCGCCGAGCGTGCCGACGGAGAAAATCTCTTCGCGGAACTCGTCGAGGTCGGCTGTGGCGTCGCGGCCCGCGCCGAAGGGGCTGTCGCTGCTGTCATTGCTTCCGTCGTCGCGGCCCGTCATGCCGGGCGAGTTGACAGCCTGCATCGGCGCGAACGCGGCGACGCCGGAGCGGCCCATCGGATACCAGCGGATGCGCTCGATGGCGCGGTAGAGCATCTGCTTGTCGCTGGTGAACTGCTGCAAGGCTCCCATGCCTGCGCTCGTCCGCATGATGGCGACGAGGTCGCCGGGCTGCATCTGCTGGTCAACGAACTTCTTCAGAGCCTGCCGCACGTAGTTCGTGCTCTCCCAGGAAGTGCCGAGGTCGTCCACGACGAGCGCGACCGTGCGGCGCACCTGTCCGGGCTTCAGGCGCGCAGGCGGGACGGGCGGCGCGGACTTGTCGGCGGCGCGCGGCGAAGGCTGTTGCGCGGGCGCGGGCGTGGCGCCCGGCCC
>JALZHC010000262.1 GCA_030914105.1 Acidobacteriota bacterium | reverse complement strand
GATGTCGGCCTGCCCGGCATGAGCGGCTGGGAGCTTGCGCGCGCCGTGCGCGAGCGCGACTCGGAGGTGGCGCTCGCGGTGATTACGGGCTGGGGCGACGAGGTCAGCCACGAGGAGCGCGACGCCGTGCAGGCCGACTGGGTAGTGCCAAAGCCCTTCACCGTCGAGCGCATCACGGAACTCGTCGGTCAGGTCGCGCAACGCAAGTCGGGCCGCGAACGCCTCTACGCCGTGCGCGACGCGGGCGACTGAAGCGCGCGAAACCCTCGAACGAACTCCTCGCCCTTAACAGCCCGCCGTTCCATCCCACGAAATAGAACTTCATTTCCGAAGCCGCCGACGGGCGTAAATTTCCACACGCGTGCGCGAAAGCACGCACGGCCAGACCGTCAGCGCGCCGTGGCCTCCGGCTCGACCCGGCCAAAACCGCGAACGGAACAGGGGCGGCACGGCGGTTGTGACCGTAAAGTTCCTGTTTGAAAGTCGGGCACGCGAGGTGCGCGCCCCGGCGGAGGAGAAAGAGCATGGAGAAGATGCGCGCGAACGTCTTTCGAGGGAAGGGCGACATACGCGTCGAGGAGGTCGAGCGCCCGCGCGCGGGCGTGGGCGAGGCTGTCATCCGCGTCACCTTAACGACCATCTGCGGGACAGACCTCCACATCCTTCGCGGCGAGTACCCCGTCCGACCCGGCCTCGTCATCGGCCACGAACCCGTCGGCGTCGTCGAGGAGACGGGGCCGGGCGTTGTGGGCTACAGCGTGGGCGAGCGCGTGCTCGTCGGCGCGATTACGCCGTGCGGCCAGTGCCGCGCGTGCCTTTCGGGATGCCTCGCGCAGTGCGGCCACGGCGAAGGTTACGAGGCCGTGGGCGGCTGGCGCTTCGGCAACACGATTGACGGCGCGCAGGCCGAGTATCTGCGCGTGCCTTACGCGCAGGCGAACCTCGCAAAGATTCCCGACGATCTGACGGACGAACAGGTCGTGCTCCTCGCCGACATCGCCTCGACCGGTTTCAGCGGCGCGGAGTCGGGCGGCGTGAAGATCGGCGACTCGGTCGTCGTCTACGCGCAGGGGCCGATAGGCTTGTGCGCGACTGCGGGCGCGCGTCTGTTGGGCGCGGGGTTGGTCATAGGAGTTGACGGCGACTCGAACCGTCTCGCGGTGGCGAAGCAGTTGGGAGCCGACGTGGTGCTCGACTACCGCGAGTGCGACCCCGTCGCCGAAGTCTTGAAGCTGACGGGCGGCGGCGCGGACGTTTCAATCGAGGCGCTCGGCACGCAGGAGACTTTCGAGAACTCTCTGCGAAGCTTACGTCCGGGCGGCACGCTCTCAAGCCTCGGCGTCTACTCCGGCAAGCTCCAGATTCCTTACGAGGCGTTTGCCGCTGGCTTGGGCGACCAACGCATCGTCACCACGCTCTGCCCCGGCGGCAAGGAGCGCATGCGCCGCTTGATGGAGGTCGTGCGCCGCGGGCGCGTTGACCTGACGCCGCTTCTGACGCATACCTTCTCGCTCGAAGAGATAGGCCGCGGCTACGAACTCTTCGGCTCGCGCAGCGAGGGCGTGCTCAAAGTCGCCATCAAGCCTTGAAGCTTCGGGCGGTTTGAAGTTGCGGCCTGAGATTGCGATGCTCAAACCTGGCAGCGCGATACGGAAGCCGGCTTGCAGACCCGACCGAAGGCCGCGAGCTTTTGGCTTCGCAACCCGGATGATGAGAAGCCCCAGCCAACCGGTATCTTTTCATGGCAACGCCAGCGGTCTTTCTTTGGTCAGCCCTTCCCATCCGTTAGTTCGGATTTCATCCTGAATCTGATTGATCCGGTCGGCGAGCGTCGCCCTTTGCGGCGACTCGACCGTCTGCGGCCCCGCCAACAGTTGAAACGTCTGGAGCAGATGGAGCAGTCCGAAAGGAGAGTATCCGGCCTTGACTGCCAACCTCGCCCCGCCGCTGTCACAAGCAAGTTCCTGCTGCTTTGTATAACTGGGGCCGAAGTCTTCCACTTTCCACAGCGACAAATCTGCGGGAGAGATGTTTCGCTCTTTCGCAATCTGCGTGACGCGCTCGTCAACCTGTCGTTCATCGACGTGGATGATCTCGTGGGCGATTACCGCGGCCAACTCATCTTCTGTTTTCATCAGGGCGAGGATTCCTCCCCCGAAGATGATGTGACCGCCGGGCAACGCGAACGCGCTTTGGAAAGCAGGGTATGGGTCATAGTGTATGCGGTATGGAAGTTTACGCGAGGCACGGGCCGCCAACTTGTCGGCAACAGCCTGCAAGTAAGACTCTATCTGCTTACTCTGAACGGTTGGCCCGATGCCTCTTTCCCGATCATACTGCGCGGCTAAGGCCGCCCCAAGCCTTATCTGATCTCTGTCAGTAAAACCACGGGTTGCGGTTGGCATAATCCTGCCGCCGCGTTTCTGCTTTTGTGCAGATCGTGTAGTATCTGACGGGCGGTTTCCTGGGCTTAAACTCTTCTGCCGGACTCCCTGAAGCAGGGAACCGCATAAGGCGATACACAAAATGAATTGATGCAATATAGTCTCCAGCCTCCTTACTGTTTCCCAACGCGCGTCCGATGAATCCAGAAACGCCCAACTATAATTCAACCGCACAGTTCGCAGGATAATACCCGGAAGCCCGGCGTTATCAAGCAGTCTTCGCGTGATAACTAAGCCCAGAGCTGCATTACATAGCAGAGACGGGTTGATAATGACAGGACTCCGGTTATTATCAGTGCGCCGCGAACAGATTTAGTCCGGCCCACGGCCTGTCGCCCGTCTTCAACATTAAAAATGATTCGCCACTTTCCTCCGTCCGTACTTGTCCTCGCCGCCCGCTCGTACTAAGCTTGGCGGCAAAGCGATTTCACAATCCAGAAGGAGGAAGGGAATGGCAGACAACGTTCAGCCCTTCGGGGGCGAGGAGCAGGAAGTGTCTTCTTCGGGTCTTCTACTCTCGGTCGATCCTTTGCCGGGCACGACCGGCTACAAGCTGAGCAGCGACGACACGGACAAGAGCGACTCGGCCATCGGCGACAGCGACGGCAAGGACACTTCTGATTCCGACGGCTCGGACAGCTCTGACTCCGACGGCTCCGACGCTTCGGACTCCGACGGCTCCGACACGCTCGGCGGCGACACAGACTCAACCGACAAGAGCGACTCCGACGCCGACGGCACGGATGTCTCCGACGCCGACGGAACCGACACCGGCCTCGACGCCGATGGTATGGACCCGCTCGGCATCGCGCCCGACCACGACACGACCGACAAGCGCGACACAGACACCACCGACGCCAAATGACCGCCGGCACGCGCACCGACGCTCCCGGCCTCGACAGCCTCGCGCGCATACTTGAGCCTTACGCCCCGGAGGAGTTCCTCGACTCCTTCTGGGGCGTCCGCTTCCTGCACGTGCGCGGGCGCGCGGGCCGCTTCGCGCGCCTGATGCCCTGGGCGCGTCTGAACGAGATTCTGCGCCGTCAGCGGCTCGACTTCCCGCGCCTGCGCCTGGTGCGCGACGGCAAGCCAGCACCCGTCTCTTCTTACCTCAAGCACGTCACAGGCAGTCGCGGCAGGACGAGCATCCCCCGACTCAAGCCCGCCGAACTCACCAGACAACTGCGCGAGGGCGCGACGCTCGTGCTCGACGCCGTCGACGAGCTGAGCGCGCCGATTGAAGAGCTGGCCGAAGGCTTAGAGCTTTTCTTCCGCGAGCACGTGCAGGTCAACCTCTACGCCGGCTGGCAGACCTCGCGCGGCTTCGACCTTCACTGGGACGACCACGACGTCTTTATCCTTCAGGTCGCGGGCCGAAAGCGTTGGAGCGTCTACGGCATGACGCGTCCCTTCCCGCTCGTCGCCGACGTTGAGACGGCTGAGAAGCCCGCGGGCGAGCCGCTCTGGCAGGGCACGCTCGAAGACGGCGACCTGCTCTACATCCCGCGCGGCTGGTGGCACGTCGCCGAAGCTTTGGCCGAGCCGACCGTACATCTGACCGTCGGCGTCCACAACCGCAACGGCCTCGACCTCCTGCGCTGGCTCGCCGAGCGCATGCGTGCCAGCGAGACTTTCCGGCGCGACCTGCCGCGCCTCTCGACGCCGCGAGAGCGCGACGCGCACGCCGCGCGCCTGCGCGAAGAGTTGCTCGCGGAGTTCGACGACGCGGCCATCGAGCGCTTCTACGCAGACCTCGACGCGCGTGCCGACGCGCGCGCGCGCCTGAACCTCCCCTGGGACGCGACTCCGCAGATGCTCCCCGAACGCCCGAACGCAGTCGTGCGTCTGGCCGCGCCGCGGCCTCTGGAATTGAAGGCCGAGGGCGGCGCAGTCGAGTTCGACGCACTGAAGCGGCGCTGGCGTTTCGCCGAGGCGGCACTCGCAGTCCTCGGCCCGCTCGCCGAGCGCCGCGCGTGCACGCTCGCAGAGTTGTGCGAGGGCGCGCGCGGGCGTCTGGACGAACGGACTGTGCGCGCGTTCATCCGCGAGTTGTCGGCACACGGGCTTGTGACCGTGCGCGAAGACGACGAGCAAGGCGAAGAGGGGTGAGGGGTTTTGCCGGGGGTGTTATCTCGCTTCTACTGCTCGGAACTCTCGCGCCGCGCCGGGGAGAAGACTTTCGGCACGGCCTCCATCGGCACGCTCTGGATTCTGCTCGAATACCCTCACGGCTGGGGCCGCCACGCGCTCGAAGATAGCGCTCTCTCTCCGGAAGTCAAACACTTCTTCGCCGCGACGCAGGCGCGCGTCCGACACTCGCGCCTGCTCTTCGTCAAGACCGACCGCGGGCGGCGCGACGCGCGCATGAACCTCTTCGCCGTCCGCTGCCGCGAGCGCTCGCCCTTCGTCGTCCGCTTCCGTTTGGAACGTTACGAGGACGTGACGGCGATTGACTTCGGCGCGCTCGCCGCGGGCGCGGACACGCAGGGCGGCGTCGTGACGAACGAGCCGCTCTTCCTCGTCTGCACACACGGCAGGCGCGACAAGTGCTGCGCGAAGTTCGGCGTCTCACTCTACAACTCTCTGCGGCGCGCGGCGGGCGAGGCCGTGTGGCAGTCTTCGCACGTCGGCGGCGACCGCTTCGCCGCAAACCTTCTGTGCTTCCCGCACGGACTCTTCTACGCGCACATGGACGAAGAGGCGGGCCGGCGCGTCATCGCCGAGTACGGGGAGGGCCGGATGGTTCTGGAGAAGTTTCGGGGGCGCGCCTGCTACTCGCACCAAGCGCAGGCCGCGGAGTTCTTCGTGCGCGAGGCGGCCGGAGTGCAGGGCGTCGAGGCGCTGCGGTTTCATTCGTCGGAGCGCGCGGGCGCAGACACCTGGCGCGTCCGCTTCGGCGAACCGGCGGCGGGGCGCGTGCACGAGGCGCGCGTCGCGCGCAGCCTCTCCGAGTTTCAGAACCCGATCACCTGCCACTCGACAGAGGAGAAGCCGGTCTCGCAGTTCCGACTCGAAGACTACGGCGTGACGGTCGCCGCGTGAGCGCGCGGCGGCGGCGGCGCGCGAGTGTGCGCGACGAGTCTCGCCTCGGCGCGGCTCAGGTGCGGTCGAGCATTTCGCGAACCTTGCGCGCGAGGGCGGCGGGTGTGAAGGGTTTCTGGATAAAGTCGGAGCGGTCTTCA
Organism: Acidobacteriota bacterium; assembly: GCA_030914105.1. Classification (GTDB taxonomy): domain Bacteria; phylum Acidobacteriota; class Blastocatellia; order Pyrinomonadales; family Pyrinomonadaceae; genus QHXN01. Next base: position 227 of record JALZHC010000262.1, on the reverse strand, counting down.
AACGATTCCTGGCCGGCGACGGACGCGTCCGTATAGCCGGATATGTAGAGCACCTTCATCTCCGGTCGCATGTGTGCGAGGCGCGCGGCCAGCTCGCGCCCCCTCATCTCCGGCATGACCACGTCGGTGACGAGCAGCGGGATCGGCCCCTCGTGGCGCTCGCAGATGAGGAGCGCCGCGCCGCCGTTGGCCGCCACCAGCACACGATAGCCGTACATCTCCAGCAC
>JALZHC010000842.1 GCA_030914105.1 Acidobacteriota bacterium | reverse complement strand
GCGAAGTTCACGGTCGGGGCGGCCTGCGTCATCGTCGGCTGGGCCTGGAACTTCTGGTTCCCCGTGAACAAATCCCTCTGGACGAGTTCTTATGTCGTCTTCACAACGGGGATGGCTTTGCAACTGCTCGCGCTCTGCTACTGGCTCGTGGATATTAAGGGCTACAAACGCTGGTCGCTGCCGTTCCTCGTCTTCGGCATGAACGCGCTCGCCGTCTTTTTCCTGACGGGCATCTTCGCGCGCCTGCTGACGCTCATTAAGCTCAACGGCGCAGACGGAAAATCGGTCGCGCTCCAGACGGTCATCTTCCGAAACCTCTTCGCCTCGTGGGCCTCGCCCGTCAACGCCTCGCTCGCCTTCGCCCTCTGCTTCGTCCTGCTCTGGCTCGGCCTGATGGCGTTACTCTACCGGCGCGGCATCTTCATCAAGGTCTGAACGTGTTGCGCGCACGCCCGCTGACACTCGCGGCCCTGCTCCTTTTGCCCGCGGCGCTCTGCCTTTACTCGCCGCGCACAGACGCGCGCGCGCACACACGCCTGCGCGTGATGACCTACAACATCCACGTCGGCGTCGGCATGGACAAGCGGCAAGACCTCGCGCGCATCGCCGAGGTCATCAGGCGCGCGCGCGTAGACCTCGTCGGCCTGCAGGAGGTTGACCGCGGCGTCGAGCGCACCGGGCGCGTGGACGAGATCAGAGAACTCGCGCGGCTGACCGGGATGGAGTACGCCTTCGCGCACAACCTGAACTATCAGGGCGGGCAGTACGGCGTCGCCGTCCTCTCGCGCTTCCCAATCCTCTCGATAGACCACCGCCGCTACCTCAACACGCGCGAGGCCGAGCGGCGCGGCTTCGTCCGCGTCGAGGTCGAAGTCAAGGGGCGGCGCTTGAGCTTCGTCACGACGCACCTCGACTGGCAGCACGAAGACGGGAGGGAGTACGAGGCGCGTCAGCTCCTCGACGCGCTCGCCGCGATACACCAGCCGCTCGTCGTCACAGGCGACTTCAACGAGGAGCCGGAAGCCGGCGCGTATCGGCTGATGCTCAAGGCCGGATTCGCGGACGCCTGGGCGCAGAGCCGCGCCGGCACTTCGGAACACGCGGGCGAAGGGATGACTTACCCCGCCGACAAGACCTCGAAGCGGATTGATTACGTCTTCTACCGCGTGGACGGAACTATCCGCACGCGCGCCGCGACCGTCCTGGACACGCAAGCCTCCGACCACAGGCCGCTCGTCGTTGTACTCACGCTCTGACGCGCCGCGCCTGAACCTCTATCTGCGCCCGTAGCCCGGCCCGCGCAAGGGTCGCCCGGCGTTCACGTCCGTCCGCCGCCCGCCGTCAACCTCGACCTGCCCGTTGACCAGAACGTACCGGATGCCCTCGGCGTACTGATTCGGCTCCTCGAAGGTCGCGCGGTCGCGGATGCGCGCGGGGTCGAAGACGGTGACATCCGCGAAAGCGCCCGCGCGCAGCACGCCGCGGTCGCGCAAAGAGACGCGCGCGGCGGGCTGGCCCGTCATCTTGCGCACGGCCTCTTCGAGCGTGAAGAGGCGCTCGTCGCGCGCGTAGCGACCGAGCACGCGCGGGAACGTGCCCCAGCCGCGCGGGTGCGACTTCGAGCCGGCGAGCGGCCCGTCGGTGGCGCGGGCGCCGCTGTCCGTGCAGATGCTGACGAAGGGCGCGCGAAGGGCCGCGCGCAGGTCGTCCTCGCTCATCATGAAGTAGATCGCGCCGGTCTGGCCGCGGTCTGCGGCCACGATGTCGAGGAGCGCGTCCAGCTCGTCCTTGCCCTGCTCCCTCGCAATCTCGGAGACGCGCTTGCCTTGCAGGCCCTCAAGCTCGCGGTTGACGACCGAGCCGATGAGCACGCCCGAAGCGCCGCCGCTCCCCAGGTAGATGTCCTCCCACTCGTTCGAGTCTTTCATGATGTCCTGCTTAATGCGTGCGCGCGTGGCCGCATCATGCAGGCGCGCGAGCATCTTTTCCGTCCCGCCTTCGAGCGCCCACGGTGGCAGACAGGCCGAGAGCGAAGTGCTCGCCGCCGTGTAAGGGTAAACGTCCGCCGTGATGTCCAGGCCGCTCGCGCGTGCCGCCCGGATTTTCGAGAGCACTTCGGGCATGCGGCCCCAGTTCTTCTTATAAGCCGTCTTGAGGTGCCAGATTTCGGCGGGGATGCGTGCGCGGCGCGCGATCTCGAAGACTTCGGCGAGCGAGGAATCGAGCGCGTTGGCCTCGCTGCGCTGGTGCGTCGCGTAGATGCCGCCGTACTCGCGTGCGACCTTCGCCAGCTCGACTATCTCGTCGGCCTTCGCAAAGCGCGCGGGCACGTACTGAAGCGAAGTCGAGACGCCGAGCGCGCCCTCCTTCATCGCGTCGGCGACGAGCGCCTTCATCCGCTCAAGCTCCGCAGGCGTCGGCGCGCGGTTGTCGAAGC
>JALZHC010000261.1:4933-5864 GCA_030914105.1 Acidobacteriota bacterium | reverse complement strand
GTGAAAATCCACGCGGCCCCAGACCACTGCGGCCCCAGTACGACGCGCACGACCCAGTCGGACGTGCCGATCATGAAGGCGACCAGGGGCATCGTCAGCAGCGCGACCTTCTCAAGCAGACGCAGGTAGGACTGTCGGTAGCGCTCCGGCTCGCCTGAAAGGCGCGAGAGCGCGGGGACTGCGACCGAAGTGATCGGCGAGTTGATCTGGTCAATCGGGAGCAGAAGAAGCTGGTAAGCCTTCGCGTAGAGGCCGAGCTGGATGCTCCCCCAGACGCGCCCGACGAGCATGTTGTCGAGGTTGCGCGCGAAGTAGTTGATGACGCCGAAGCCGGTCAGGTTCCCGCCGAAGCGGAGCATGGGCCGCACGCCTGCGTAACGAACCGGAGCACCCGGTCGCCAGCCGCACGCGACCCAGACACAGGCCATGTAGACGAAGCCGAGCGTGAGGTGGCCGGCGACGAGCGCCCAGTAGCCCGCGCCGCGCCACGCGAGCGCGACCGTCACCGCGATGCTTGCCAGCAGCGCAATGATCTCGCCCGCCGCGAGCGCGACGAAGCGCATCTGCCGTCGAAGCAAAGCCTCGTGCTGCACGGTCAGGCCGCCGACGAGGAAGCCGAAGGCGTAGGCCGCGGTGACTGCGCGCAGGCGCGGCTCGTCGTAGAACCAGGCGACGGCGGGCGAGATGACTGCGGTCAGGAGTCCGACGCCGACGCTCAGGACGACGTTGACCCAGAAGAGCGTGCTGACCTGCGCGGGCGTGATCTCCTCGCGCTGCACGGTCGCCGCCGACAGGCCGAGGTCTTTGAAGAGCGAGACGAAGCCCGTGACGACCGCCACCATGCCGATGAGGCCGTAGTCCTCCGGCGTGAGCAGCCGCGCGAGCACAACGGTCGCCGCCATCCCCGCGACGAACTTGAAGCCCTGCGACG
>JALZHC010000261.1:0-4923 GCA_030914105.1 Acidobacteriota bacterium | reverse complement strand
CGGGCCGTGCGCGCGCCGAGTCCGGACTTCAGACGCTGCGTGCTGAAGTAGGGATCGGCGTGGGCCGCGGGCGCGATCAGGTCGGCGGGTTCTGAAAGGTTCTGTGCCATCGGGCGAAGTTCGGGGTCGGGCCTACAGCGGCGCGCGCTTCGGGGAAGCGCGGGCGAAAGCGCCGACGACTAACTTAACACGAATTCAAGACCGAAGGGTTGTCGAAAAAGTTATGCCCATCGCGCGAAGGAGCGCGGACTGTTCGCCCGCGCCCCTTCGCTCCCCCCACGCACGAACCCTTTGGCTCGTCACCACTGCATGAAGCGGTTCCTGTACTCGTCGGACGAGAGGAAGGCTTTGACCATCTCGGCGCGTCGGTAGTCGCCGCCGCTTTCGTCGAGCTTCTGGAGCCAGAACTGGTAGCCGCCCTGGTCTGGGTCGCGGCGCAGGTAGCCGAAGTATTGCATCAGGACGAAGGCCGGGTCTGACTCGCGGCGCGAGAACTCCTGCCCCTCGACGATCTGGCCGAGCACGTCTGCGCGCGTCGCGCCCGACTTCAGAGAGGCGACCAGCGCGTCGCGTTCGGCGGGCGCGGGCGAGACGCCCATCGTGGAGTAAAGGAGGTCAACGAACTGTTCGGGGGTGAGTCCGTCGTAGCGCGCGCGGAAGTCTGCACGCTGCGCCCACTCTTGCAGGAACGCCTTCTTGTTCGCGGCCAGAACGTTCTGCCAGCCCGTCTGCCCGACGATGAGTCCCTTCTCTATCTCCTGCATGTCGGCGAGGAACTCCTGGAACTGCACGGTGCGCCCGTAGGAGGCGCGGTAGAGCCGGTAGATGAGGTAGCCGGTCTGCTGGAACTCGATCGAGAGGAAGTACGCGGCGGAAACGTCTATCCGCGCCGCCGCGACGCAAGCGGCGTCCGCGCCGCACTGCGTGATGCGCGCCGTCCAGAAGGCCCGGCCCGACTCGTCCGGCTCGCGACCGAGGAAGTCAACGTAGTGCTGGCGCACCATGAACTGCGCGTAGTCAACCGGGTTCGACACGTTGCCGTAGATCATCAGCACGTCGGCCCACTCCAGATAATCAATGGCGCGCTCCAGGCTGGACTTGACGCCGGCCAACTGGCTCTGCGAGGCATAGGTGCTCGCGAGGTTCGTGAAGTTGAGCGCCTTCGAGAGCGCCGACTCGATCTTCGTCGCCGCCGGGTAGAGGCTGCGCTCGGAGCTGAAGTCGCTGTTGGTCTGTTGTATCTCCGCGATGACAGAACTGATGCCGCTCGCGGGGTCTGTCAGTGCCGCGCCCGTGCCCGGAGACGCGACGTTCGACACGCCGAGCTGGTTGCTGATGTCCTGCGCGTCGCGCCGCGCCTTCGCCAGGCTGTTCTGCGCCTTGCCCGCCGCGGGGGTCGGCGCGGGAGTCGGCGTGGAGACGGGCGTCGGCGCGGGCGTGGGCGAAGGAACCGGAGTCGGGGTCGCGGAGGGCGTCGGCGCGGGAGTCGGGGAGGAAGCGGCGTTCGGCGGATCAATCTTCGCGATGAAGAGGTCGTAGCGGTCTGTGCCGCCCCAGTTTGAAGTGTAGGCGATGAAGCGTCCGTCGCGCGAGATGGTCGGCTTCGGCATCGCCCAGTAGCCGGTCACGTCCGTCTGGTTGTCTATGTGCGAGCGATGGTGGAAGAGGCGGCGTATGCGCTGCGAGCCGTCGGTTGCGATCTGCATCACCTCGTCGCGGAACGCGCCCGTGCTCGGCAGGCCGATGGTCGGGTCGAAGAACATGCCCACCGTCAGCCAACTCTCGTCGTCGGCGTACAGAGTGGTGTGAAGGTCGTAGCTCCAGTCGGTCACGCCGTGCGCGTCCTTGAAGTCGAAGAGAATCGAGGGCGACTGGACGGCGCCGAGGTTGCGTATGTTGTCGCCGCCCGAGAAGTTGCCGCGCCCGACCATCACGCCCGTGCCCATGTCGCCGTGCGTCGCCGAGTCGTCCGAGGCAGTCCAGTGAACAGCCTGCCAGGTGTTCGTCGCCGAGTCCCAGACGCGGTGCGACGCGCCGTCGGCCTGCGTCAAGTGATCGTTCAGAGGGAAGACGACCCAACGGCCCGACTTGTCCGGCGTCCCCTTGCGCGAGTCGAGCCAACTGTCGCGCGCGCGGTCTAAGAGAACCTGGTCGGTCGACTTCCTCCACACGACGAACGAGACGGGCAGCGACCCGCCGCCCACACGCTTGCGCGAGAGCACGAAGAAGTCGTCATGGGCGTCCACGTGCATCTCGTCGAAGTAGTCGGGCAGGCCAGCGGCTGAGAGGGCGGGCGCGAAGTCCTTGACGAGCGTGAAAGTGTCGGTCGAGGGGCGGTAGGCGTAGAGCTTGAGGCCGGAGGCCGGGTAGCTCGCGTCGTAGTAGGAGCCGACCACGAACAGGAGGTCTGGGTCGGTGCGCGACCAGGTCGCCCCCTGCCAGTTCGGGATCGTGCCGCCGACTTTGGGGTTGACGCGAAGGATGGGGCCGAGGGTGAAGCCGACGGGGTCGAACGCACGGATGAACATGTCGCCCGATTCGCCGAGGCGGATAAGGATGCGCGTGTTATCAGCGTTGAAGGTGGGCCAGTTCGAGTACCAGGTGCCGCAGCCGGGCGCGGGACAGTTCGAGGCGTCTGTGACGCGCATGATCTGCGTGCCGAAGGTGGGGTCGCGGTAGGTCTGGCCCGCGGCGGAAGGTTCCGCCAGTGGCTGCTCAGGGTAGACACCGCGGTCTGTGATGTAGCCGAGGGTTTGCGCGCGCGCGGCCAGTGTGCCGCTGATGGCGGGGATGAGTGTGAGCGCGAAAAGTATTGTTAAGGAGAGACGGAGAGTAGACGGACTGAGCCTGCTGGTAGAGAACATTGATGCCTCACTTCGGTAACCGGACGATCTCGACGGAGGGTGTTCGAGACTCCTGGCTTTGCGAACCCGCATCACTGCGGGGGTGCCTTTAGTCGGTGATCGCTACTGGAGCTTGCGGCGCGAGGTGCGTCGCCTCCGGGAACGGCGGGGCGCGAGCGCGGGCGACTTCTGACCGCGCCAGCCCGTGAGACGGACAACCGACGACCTTGCGTGGTCGCGGTTCTGAAGTTTAGGAGTGCAATTGGTGTGCCCGGTCGGGCCGGTGTAGGGAAGGTATCGGAAAAGATGAACCGCCGCGGGTCTGGGGCGTGCCGTTAGTTCGTGCGGTTCGTGGGCCGGCCTTTCAACCCGCGCGGCTCCGGGGCGTCTCGCCCGGCCACGCGCGCCGGCTGCCGCGGCAAGATGCCCGCCGCCGCCACGCGCCAAAGAGTTGAAGGTCTGCCCTTCCGATTGCCTTCGGCAACCAGACAATCTCCGCGCGGGGAAACCAGAAAACGCCCGGAGACTCACGGCTTTGCGCCCCTACCTCGCGGCAGGTTTGCCTTTATCGTGTGCAATCATTGCCTTGCGAAAGATCGGTGCCGCCGCGGGCGGCGACATCAGCCAAACCGATTTAACTATGTTTGAACCGTGCTTGTCAAGCAACTCTTTTTGCGTGCGTCCGGAGGCATAAGAAAGAGAGGAAAGACTGTGGGATGGACGGACGCCGGGCGGCCCACCGGAAGGCTTTCAGTGCTGACAAGGAAGGCTTTCAGCCCCGACAAGAAGGTTGTCACCGCCGCCGCGATGCCGATATACTCGACCCGGCGGGCCTGGCAGCCCGAAGTGTTCAACCGCCGGATTCAAACAGACTCAAAGCATATCCTGACCGGGTCGCCCCTGACTTCCGAAGCTTAAGCCCAAATGCGTGTGCTCTATTTTGCGCCGAAGCCTTGCTGGCCGCCGACGACCGGCGCGATGCTGCGCAACTACCACCTCGCGCGCGAGACTGCGCGCGCGGCCCGCGTCACGTACCTCTCCTTCTCCGAAGACGACGAAGCGGCGGGCGCGGGCGACCCGCGCGCGTCATCAAACCCGCGCGCGTCGGAAGAGGCCGAAGGGAGTCCCGCACGTTGGTGCGAGCGCGTGGTCGAGGTTGCGCGCGGTCGCGGCTACACGCCCGCGAAGCTCGCGCGCGGCGCGCTCGGACGCACGCCCGTCACAGTCCTCAACTACACGACGCGCGAGATGGCGCGCGAGCTTGAGCGCGTGCTCGCCGCCGGAGACTTCCATATCGTTCAGGTCGAGAGCATCCATCTCGCGGCCTACCTCCCGGTCGTCCGCGCCGCACGCACCCGTCCCGCCGTCATCCTCGACTGGCACAACGTCGAATCCGAGATCATGTCGCGCTACGCCGAGCGCGCGCCGAACTTTCTGCGGCGCGCTTACGCGCAGAGGACTGCGCGGCAGCTCGCGGCCCTCGAAGCACGCGCCCTCAGAGACTTCGACGCGCACCTCACGGTCAGCGAGCGCGACCGCGAGCGCCTCTTCCAACTCTCGCCCGGCGCCCGCGTCCACGTCGTCGAGAACGGCGTCGCCACCGAGCACTTCGCCGACGAAGAGGTTGAGCGCGCGCAGCCCGCGAAAGACAGTCCGGAGTCGGGAGTCGAGAGTCAAGAGTCAAAACCACTTGCCTTTGACTCCAGACTCCCGACTCCCGACTCCGTTGCCATGAGCAGGACCTTCGACATCGGCGGCACCGTCGGCGAATACCGCATCGTCGCCTACGTCGGCGCGGGCGGGATGGGCGAGGTCTATCGCGCCGTCCACTCGAAGCTCGCGCGGCCGGCGGCCGTCAAGGTCTTGACGCAGGCCACGCAGTCGGGCGGCTTCGTCGAGCGCTTCTTCAACGAGGCGCGCATCCAGGCCAGCCTCCAGCACCCGAACGTCGCCACGCTCTACGACTTCTGCGAGGTCGCGGGGCAGCCCTGCATCATCATGGAGTACGTCGACGGCCAGACGGTCTCCGAGCGCGTCGCCGCCTACGGCGCGCCGCTCCCGCTCTCCGAGGCCGCCTACG
>JALZHC010000023.1 GCA_030914105.1 Acidobacteriota bacterium | reverse complement strand
GGATAACAGAGACCCGGAGGCGTGGCGGGCCTTCTTCGAGGAAGAAAAGAGAAGGGGCATCACCTTCGCCGTTCTTGCCGGGGCCGAGCCGGCCCTGGCCCCGAAGGTATTGCAGGCGTGCTATGACGTCATCTCCCTCGGCACCTTAGCCACCAACGGGCTAAAACCAATTGCCCCGAGCGTCGGCTACAAGATACACCTGTCGGTGTGGGGCGACAGCACCGGAGACCCAATATATCGCAAGTTCTCAAGCGGGCGGCCCGGCCCCTACTGCCTCCCCATCCAACTCAAAAACTACAAGAACGACGACAGGGTGATCTTTGTCTACACCTTCAACAGCGAGAACGCCGACCAACTCGACGAGGTGGTCGACATGGTCGGCGCGGAGGGGCATAAAATTACTTTCAACGTCTTCAGCAACCCTGAGGGGAGTAAGTCCCCGCTCAAACTGAGGGACATGCTGAAGAAGACCCGCGAGAAGATGTTCGAGGTGATGGAGAAGTACGGTGACACGGTCGTCTACTCCTACTACAACGCTGAGGTTCACACCGACGAGAAGAGCCTGCACGACCAGTTCGGCTGCATCTACCCGCGGGCCATGCAGGCCGCGGGGCAGGAGGGCCGAGGGATCGGGCAAACATTCAGGAGCTACCGGACGGATTTAACCCACAAGACGGAGACGGACTGCTGCGTGCCCGACATCGACTGCTCGGATTGCCGGCACTACGGCGCTGGGAGCGCAATCATTCCATCAAGACTTAGCTTACACGGAGACTCGGAAAAGAAATTCAGGGGCTGGCTCGACTACATAGACACGTACCTTGCGGTCTGGGTCTTCGGGTACGAGAAAGGCGAGAACCTCTACACACCCTGAGGCTATCCCGAAACCTCCTTCTCCTGCCCGAACCTCAGAATCGTAGCAGCGTCGCCCCCCAGTGGAACCCCGCGCCGAAGGAGGTGAGGAGAACCAGGCCGCCGGGCTTGATCAGGCCGCGCTGCTGGGCCTCCCACAGGGCCAGCGGGACAGAGGCTGATCCGGTGTTGCCGTACTCCTGAATGTTAACGTAGAGCTTATCGGGCGTAAGACCTAAGGACTTCGCTACCGCCTCGATGATGCGCAGGTTGGCCTGGTGCGGGATGACGAGGTCTAAGTCCTCTATCAGGAAGCCGGCCTTTGCCAGGACAGTTTGCGCCCCCTCACTCATGCGGTGCACGGCCTCCTTAAACACCTCGCGCCCGTTCATGGTGACGCGTTTGTGGCTCTCCTCTCGGGCCGTCTCTGCGTTGAAGGGATGGCGAGTTCCTCCGACTTCGATCATTAGAATCCCAGCCTTACTGCCGTCCGTCCCGGTCACCGCCGACAGGATTTCGGCCTGGCCGGGCCCGGCCCCGACGACGAACGCTGCCGCCGCATCGCCGAAGAGAACGCAGGTGTTACGGTCGTGCCAGTTAATGAGGCGGCTGACCAGTTCAACGCCGACGACGAGAATCGGCCCGACGCCGAAAAAGACGCGCGCGCGGGCCACGTCCAGAGCCTGGATGAACCCGGCACACCCGCTGCTCGCCAGGTCGTAGGCGGGAATTTCCCGCGCGCAGAGTTTGTGTTGCACGAAAGCCGCCGTGTCGGGAACGCAGACCTCCGGCGTGTCTGTGGCCACGATAATCTCTTCAAGGTCATGTGGCCGTATCTCGGCCTGTTCGAGCGCGGAGCGCGCCGCGGCCACGGCGAAGTCGACAGTGGTCTCGTCCGGGGCGGCGATGCGCCGGCGTTTGATTCCGGTTCGCGCCGTAATCCACTCGTCCGAGGTGTCGACGTACTGCCCCCACTCATCATTTGTCATTATCCGCTCGGGGAGATAGGCCCCCATTCCGAGTATGTAAGTGCGGCCTGACTGTGGGTCTTTCGTTGAGGTCATCTTACTCTCCGCCCTCGATGAACGACTTCGCCTCAAGCAAGTCGGCAAAGTCGAGCCCCTCCGTGAACTGTTTGTAGACTCCCTCGACGAGCAGTTGGGCTTCTCTGCCCTTACCTCGTTTACGCCATAGGCGACCGATGCTGAGCGCCGCACGCAATTCCAGTGACCGTGAGCCCTTCGAGCGGGCGACGTTGAGCGCGAGGTCAAAGCTCCACTCCGCCAGGTCGGGCGGCGCATTCTCGCGCAGCAGTATCTCGCCCTTCATGCGGTAGAGTTCGCACAGCCACCAGTGCTCGTTAAGTTTGTTGGCGAAGGCCTCCGCCTCTTCAAGCAGGCCCAGCGCCTCCTTACTGCGCCCGAGGCGGATGAGCGTCTCGGCCTTCAGGTAGAGGAAGTATTGAACGCTCGTCTCCGCGCCCGTCTGACGCCAAATGCGCATACCCTGGTCTATCAGCAGAAGCCCGTCCCTGATTTGACCAAGCGCAGCCAGAGCCCACCCGCGAATGACCTTGCCAGCCGCGAGCCACAGGATGATGCCCTGCGCCTCACAAACCTCTATCAGTTCTCTCGTGCTCTTCATTGCCTCTTCGGGCAGCCGGCAAAACTGATTGATGTAACTGGTGAGGAAGAGCGCGACGGACAACGCGTTCATGTCGGACAGGTCGCGGGCCACACTCACTGCCTTGTGCACCTGCGCGCGCGCCTGTTCGGGGAAGCCCCTCTGCCAACGCACCATCGCCTCGATAGCTAAGCAGGTGACGATGGGCGCGGTCACCTCTTCGACTTCGGTCGGAATTTCCTCCTGCGAGTACCAGAGGTCTATGCCCTGCTGCGCGTACTTCTCGGCAGGCTCGAAAGTCCCCCTGAAATAGGCAGACGTGGAGAGCGCCCGGTACGCCCCGACAGTCAGTGCCAGGTCGTTTAAGTCCTGAGTCAGGTGATAAACCTCTTTGGCGAGCTCCTGTGTCGTCATCAGGTTGTTGGTGACGAGCGAGTATCTCCAGTGATTTATCGAAACGGAATAGAGGAGGGCCGTCTCACCCAGTTGCGCGCATAGCTCCTGCACGCGCCTGTAGCAGGCCATGGCCTCGTTCGACGCGTAGCCTCTGGTGGTCGTCAGCAACAGCCCTGCATGCACGAGCACCGTCAGTTGATCTCGCGGCTCCAGCCCCTGGCAATGCGGCGGCTGCGGGGGAACAGGCCGCCCCCAGTCGCCGCCCTCGACAAAGTATGTCAGTGCCGAGAGGAGCGCGCTGCGCGCCCCGAGTTTCCGCGCCGCGTATGATTGGTTACCACGCATGATTCGCGGGAGGTAAACCTCGTGCAGCGCGTCGCGGTGGCGTCCGGCGTTGCAGCCGTAGCCTACGGCCATCAGGAGCGGCTCCATTTCCTGAATGCTTTCGGGCAGCTCTTTTGGCCTTTGCTTGAAGTGCTCGTAGAGGCGGTTGTTGCCCTCGCGCCACGCGTCCGGGTGTTCGCGTCGGAGTTGCCGTCCGAAGTGTTCACGGATCAGAGGGTGTGCGTCTAACGTGTCGAGTTCATGCTGGCTCTCTTCAGCCACCAGCCTGAGCTTGCGCAACCTCCTGATCAGGAGCAGCCATTCGACCTCGGACAACTTCTGTATGTGAACGTTCAGGCCGGGAACGGGCGGCTCGGCACGCAACGTGTCCATCGCCCGGCGGTCTGCGGGCCGGTCGAAGAGGCCCAACATTCTGAGCAGCTCAACCTCCGCGCCTTCGCCGAAACGTCGCTCAAAGGCGGCCATCACACGGCGCGGGTGTTCGCCCTCGGCCTCCGTCAGGCCGAGCGGCGGTATCTGGGACGCGCCGGAGATGTGGTGGCCGGGGATTTCATGCAGATAGACTGCGAGGAGATTCAATGCGAGCGCGTGATTGCCGAATTCCCGGCTGGCGTTCTCAAGCTCAAGGTCTGTGCCGCGCACACCGCCGAGGCGCAGGAGTGCACGTCCCGCCTCGGTTGAAATCTGCTCCAGGTTCTCCTGGCGTGCCGATTCGGTAAAGGGAACCAGCTCCGGCACCATGACGCGGGTCGTGATCACGCACAGCCCCGGATTCTCCTGGGCCAGTTCTGTAATCAGCGTGGAGAGGGCAGGGTCTTTAAGCTTTCCGTACTGGTCTGCGAAGGAGTGTTGCAGCGGCTCCAGCCCGTCCAGAAGAAGGAGAGTCTTCTTGCTCCGTATCAGGTGCGCCAGGCGCTCGCCCTTGCCCCACGGTGAGTCCACCCTTGTCGGGTCAGGGTCGCCGAACCATTCCAGCGCGTCGTTAATGAATTGGTCGGCGGAGGTCGCGCGTTCACCCACGCCCTGGCTGTAGAACGACCACGCGTAGACGCGCTGTGCGCCGCGGTAGTTGTCGGCGGCCATTCGCTCGCGCCACTTGTTAACGAGGGTTGATTTGCCTACGCCGCCCCACGCCACCAGAGAGACCACATGCGTGCTCCCCGATTCCCAGTCGCGGTCTAACTGCTCCAGTTCAGTCTGCCGGCCATACAGCTCCGCGCCCGTGACCGGCAATCTTTCGACGGTAATCTTTTCCGGAGGCTGGTAGCTCGGCGGCGGCGGCGACGGCCTGCACTGTGGGTCGGAGATAATCCTGCGAATGTAGCGCGCTACGTCGGCAAAGACGCCGTCCTCCCTGCCCTGAAAATCCTCGGCCACCGACTTTCCGTCGCGCGGAATGATCTGCCTGCTCTCCAGCCATTCAAACGCCTGCCAGTCGCACGGGCGTATCAGAATAGGGATGAGGAACATCCCTTCCTTCTGCTGTCGCTCAAGAAGGTAAGGCACTTCTATCTGGGCGCAAAACTTCGAGGCCAGGTAGTGAGACGAGATAAGGCAAAGCGAGACGGCGGCCTCGTCCATAATCTTTTGAATCTCGGCGAACCACTCGCCGCCGGGGTCTATCTTGCGGTCGTCCCAGATGATTATGCTCCGGGCCTGCTGCAAAGCCTCCAGGTGAGGGCGCAGCCGATCCTTCCAATCCTCGTCCTTATGACTATAACTGACAAAGACGATAGGCCGAAGATCAGCGTCGGTAGCCATAGCCGGTAAACCCCTGGGCGTAGAGTATTCGAGTGCCGACGGCGCATCCGGCACTGGTGACATGCGGCGGCGCGCACGCCTGCGCGCAGTATAAATCCGGCGTTATGTCACAGCAATTATCTCCGGGCCGAGGAGAGCCGACGAATCAAGCGATTTTAGCTGGCCGGTCAAGCTTCGGCTGCCGTAAAATTAATCATCGCGCGAAACGCGCTTCATACTATTGCCGTGGTGTTTCATATGCGCGCATGGCTAGTCAGAGAGTTCGGCCCGTTCAGCGAGAAGCTGGAGATGGCGGATGTGCCTCCGCCCGTCGCAGAGAAGGGTTCCGCCTTAATTCGCGTGCGCGCGGCCGGGGTGAACTTTCCCGACGCGCTGGTCATTGCGGGCACGTATCAGGTAAGGCCCGAACGCCCCTTCACTCCGGGATTCGAGCTTGTCGGGGATGTCGTCGAGACGGGAAATGATTGTGCAGGGGTGAGCGAGGGCAGTCGGGTCATCTGCTGGACGGAGATCGGCGCTTTTAAGGAGTATGTTTCGGTTCGCCCCGAACACACTTTCCCCGTGCCCCGGTCGATGACGGACGCAGAGGCGGCGGTCTTCCTCGTCAGTTACCAGACCGCCATCTTCAGCCTTATACATCGAGCCGGGTTGAGGGCGGGCGAAGTGCTCCTGGTGCACGCCGGTGCCGGGGCGGTCGGCAGTGCAGCGATCCAGTTAGGGAAGGTGTTCGGGGCTACCGTCATTGCGACTTCGAGTAACTCGAATAAGGAGGCGATCTGCCGTGAGCTTGGAGCGGATCATTGCGTCAACTATTCGACTCTTAACTTTGTTAAGGAAGTTCTGGAAATTACGGCTGGTCGCGGTGCCGATGTCATCTTAGACCCGGTCGGCGGGGAGATTTTTGGAGACAGTCTGAGGTGTATGGCATCTGAGGGCCGGATCATTCCGGTCGGCTTCGCAAGCGGCAACATCCCCTCGGTCGCGATGAACCGGGTATTACTAAAGAACATCTCCATCGTAGGGTTCTACTGGGGCGAGTACTGGAAACGTGACCCTTCTCTTATTCGTGCGACTCAGCTGCAACTAAACTCACTCTACGAACAGGGGCTGATCCGGCCTCTAACAGGTAAAATATATAGGATGGAAGAACTCCCCAAAGCACTCGCAGACCTGAGCGACCGAAATAACTACGGCAAGAACGTCATCAAGATGTTTTAATAGCTCGTCGTCATATCGTCTCCTTCTATATCCTTCGGCAGCGGCCAGACCTCTTAAATAAAGATGCGTACTGAATTTCGTTCTGTTAGAAATGGCCGCCGGTGGAACCTGCGAAGGTTATGCCCGACTTAGGGTCTTGATTAATGGTTGAGCTTGAAACAAAATAGCCGCGGTCGCCAGGTTCGCGGGCCGTTCGGAAGACGCTTCCCGTCCCTTATCTCTGGTCTATTCCGGGAACTTACTTACATGCTCGGAGAAACCGTCTCTCGCTACCGCATAATCGACGTACTCGGCAAAGGAGGAATGGGCACCGTCTATGTCGCCGAGGACACGATTCTGGGGCGACGCGTCGCGGTTAAGTTCCTAACCACAGATTCCCGCAAGCGCCATTACCGTGCGCGCTTCCTGCGCGAGGCTCGTTCCGTCTCGACGCTCACACACCAGAACATCGCGGCCCTTTACGACTACGGCGAGACGGGCGACGGCGTCCCTTTCATCGTGATGGAGTTGGTCGAAGGGCGTTCGCTCGGCGAGCTGATGCACGGCGGCTTAGCGGTCGCGCAAGCGCTGGAGATAATCGAGGGGGTGGCGGCGGCCCTGGCCGAAGCGCACCGGCACAAGATAGTGCACCGCGACATCAAGCCCACAAACATCGCGCTCGACAAGCGCGGCGTGGTCAAGGTGCTCGACTTTGGCATCGCGAAGCACCTGGGCGAGTCGCCTCCCGCGGGCACCGCGGCGGGCGCGGATGCGCAGGCGCTGCTGGCGACACAGACGTGCGAGGGTGTGGTCATCGGTACGCCGATGTACCTGTCGCCGGAGCAGGCGCTCGGCGGTGGGGTGGATGAGCGCAGCGACCTCTTCTCGCTCGGCTCAGTTCTTTACGAGTGCGTCACAGGGCGACCGGCGTTTCCCGGCCTGAGCGCCGCTGAAGTCTGCGCCAGGGTTATTCGTGACGACCCGCCGCCGCCTTCGAGTCTCAACCCCGACCTGCCGCCCGCGCTCGACCGCGTCACGCTGAAGGCCCTCGCGAAGAGGGCGGAAGACCGCTACCAATCGGCTGAGGAGCTGCTCGACGACCTGAAACCGCTGCGTGAATCGCTCGGCAGCGCGGAGCCTTTGCGTGTCCGCACAGTACCACTGAAGTCCAGCGCCCCGCGCACGAGCCTCCTGAGCGTGATTTCAGAGAGGCTGCGCCGTCGGCGCTTGATGCCGGTCGCCCTCGCGTGCCTCGCGCTGGCGGTCGTCGCAGCCTGGGCCGGCCTGTCCCGTCTCCGCAGCGCGCCGGGCAGGGTGCACGTGGGCGAGAGCGCACGCTGGTACGCTAAGGGGATGGACGCCCTGCGTGACGGTACATATGACCGGGCCGTCAAGGCGTTTGAGAAGACCGTCGCGATAAACGACGACTTCCCGCTCGCGCACGCGCGTCTGGCCGAGGCGCTGACCGAGCTGGAGTACACTGACCGCGCCAGGAACGAGCTGCTACGCGCGGCGCTGCCCGGCCACGCCGACCTCCCGCCCCTCGAAGCGCTTTCGTTGCGCGCCATCAACCTCAGCTTGACCGGCGACACGAGAGGCGCTATTGAGACGTACCAGAAGGTCGCGCAGCAGGCGACAGACGTCGAGGAGCGCGCGGTGGCCTACGTCGATCTGGGGCGCGCCTATGAGAGGGACGGCAATCTTAAGAATGCAGAGGAGAGTTACCGGACGGCGCTCGGCCTCGACCCGCAGAATATCGCCGCCGCGATGCACCTCGGCATCATCTACGGCAAGCAGCAGGGGACGGAGAACACCGCCTCGGCCCTCTCCTTCTTCGACCGCGCGGAGGCGCGCTACCGCACGAGCGACGACGCCGCCGGCCTGGCCGAGGTCTCGTACCAGCGCGGTGCCATGTACGTAACGCAGCGCAAGCTCGACGACGCGCGCAGGCAGTTCGCGCAGGCGCTCTCAAGCGCGGAGGCCATCGACGACAAGTACCAGCAGATTAAAACTCGCATCCAGTTGAGCAGCGTCTTCTGCCTTGAGGGCAACACACAGGAGGCCGAGAGCTACGCCTCCGAGGCTCTCGACTTCGCCAAGGCCAACGGCCTCGAAGTCCTCACGGCCAACGGCCTCGTCACGCTCGGCAACTCGTTCCTCGGACGCGGCGACTTTAACAGGGCGCAGAAGTATTTCCAGCGCGCGCTCGACATGGCCGAGCTTTACAAGGCGCGGCGCAGCGAGGCCAGGGCGCTGCTCGCTCTCGCCAGCCTCGCCTCGCAACGTCACAACCGTCCCGAAGAGGTGCGCGGCTACGTCGAGCGTGCGCTGCCCATCCTCCAGCAAGACGGCTACCACAAGTTCGAGATGCAGGCGCAGGAGATGCTCGGCCTGGCCGACGACCAGCAGGGCGACTACGCCTCGGCACTCGCGGCCTTCAACCAACAACTCCAACTCGCCACGCGGCTCGACGACCGCGAGCAGACGTCGCTCGCGCAGGAGGGACTCGGCGTCACGCTGATGCACAGCGAAGACTATGCGAAGGCGCTCGAAAGCTTCGACCGCAACCTGGAAGCGGCCCGCGCGCTCGGCCTCGCGATCGAGAGAAGAGGCCGCGCAAATAAAGGAGAGGCATTCGACCCGTCTGCTTAGCCTGCCCGGCGTCGTCGGTGTCGGCGTCACCGAGGATGAGGGCGGGCAGTACGCCCTGACCGTGCACGTCGAAACAGACGACCCGGAAGTTCGCAGTCGCCTGCCGGATGAGCTTGAAGGGTGCCCGGTGAAGGTCGTTCAAAGCGGGAGGTATCAAAAGTTCTAAACTTGAATTGCCTCTCCTCGGAGCGAGATGGAGAGCTGACAGCGAAGGCCCGGAAGGCGGAGTGTATACACATAGGGGTCTCGCGGCAGGTCTCCAAGCTCGCCTTGCTCAGCCAGCAGCGCGGCCTCACCCCGCCTTTTTCTCCTTGCTCTCGTCCAGCCAGGTCGGGTCTGCTGAATTGATCTCGAAGGCAGCGCCGCGGCGGTCTGAATAGAAAGTAAAGTGCCGGCCCTCGCAACTGTGCGGCGTGTCGCCCCCTGTCAGGATCTGCGTGCTAATCATCGTCAGGGTGACGGAGACGAGCAGGCAGCCGAGGGACAAGCTCAGCCGCCGCCTCTCAAACTCCGTCGGCGGCGCAGCTCGCGCCACACGATGAAGTGCGCGACGTAGAAGTCCGCGAGCCGCTTCAGGTCACTGAGCAGCGCCCGCACCTTTCTGCTTTCGACTCTCTTCTTCGTCACCTTCCCGCTCCGCACGGCTCCGCCTGTGCATCAAGCCCTTTATCTGTTCGAGCACGTCGCGCCGCCCTTTTCCCTTGAGGTCTTCCGCGAGCCGCTCCAGCGCGAGCGTCACCACCTCTTTGTGGTGCGCATCTTCGCCGCCGCGCTCGTGCGTGATGTCGAGCCAGAGGCGGTGGATGAGGTTCACGTCCTCTTCGGCCAGATGCGGCGCGTGCGCACCCAGGTAATACTCATCAATCGTGCCTTCGGGCGAGACGACGCGGAAAAGTACCTGGTGCTTCGGCTTGTGCGGTAGTGCTTCCCACGCTTCACCCAGCCGCCGCGCCTGCTCCGCGCTCGACATCACGCTTGAGCGACCGGCGACGACCTCCGCCGACTCCAACTGCGCCGCGGTGTGCGCGATGGCGTCGAAGACGTTCGACGCCGGCACGACCAGAAGGTCAACGTGCTTGCCGGCCTTCTCCGCCAAAGCGATGACGCGGCTGAAGAGCAGTTGCTCGTAGCCTGTGAAGAGGTGCTGCTCGCCGATGTTCTCGTGGCCCGCGTCCGGCCCCTTCATCACCTGCACGGTCATCACCACGAGGTCACGCTTCCCCGTGTGCGTCAGCTCCAGGGCACGCCGGACGTGCTCCAAAGTGTTATAGTCGCGCGCGAGGCAGAGAGTGTTTCCGGGCCGCACCTCGACCGTCTCGTTCGTCACTGTGTCCTGCGTCTGCAAGCGGAACTGGTCAACCTCGACGTGGAAGATACAGAAGAAGACGACGGTGAAGGCGACGCCGCTCACGGTCGCCACCTGCTTCGTAATCAGGTTGATGCCGGCGACCGAGAACAGAAGCGCCGCGATGACGCCGAGGCCGAGCGGAAGCTCGTGGCCGTCGAGCTTGAGGTTGAACGGCACCTTCCATTCGCGCGGGCTGCGATCCTTGAAGCGGAGCACCAGCACGGCCAGGGCCTTGAAGGCGAAAGACCAGATGACGCCGAAGGCGTATGCCTCGCCGAGCACGTAGACGTTGCCGCGCGAGCCGATGATCGTGACGAGTTGGAGGATGACGATGAGGTTAATCATCCGATAGGTCGTCCCGTAGCGCCGGTGCGGCGCGCGGAACCAGTCGGTCAGGACGCCGTCTTCGCTGACGCGGTTCAGGACTCCGTTCGAGCCGATGATGGCCGTGTTGACCGCGCCCGCGAGCATCAGGAAGCCGACGATAACGATGAACGCCTGGAACAGAAGCTTGAGCGGCGCGGGGCCGACGAGGTAGACGGAGATGCCGCTGATGAGGTTGTCGAAATACTGCGGGCGCACAGAGTCGGGGATGATTGCGTAGGCGAAGAAGGAGACGAGCGAGGTGAACAGAAGCGAGTAGAGGAAGATGACCATCCCCGCCTTCATCAGATTTTTGTGCTTCGGGTACTCAAGCTCTCGGTTAACCTGCGCCAGAGATTCTTCGCCGCTCATGGCGAGGAACGAGTGGCCGAACGCCATCAGGATGCCGATGAGGCCGACGAGCGCGCCCGCGTTCAAGGCGAGGCCGTAGCGCGGCTCAGGCTGGGCCTCTTCCGGCGCGGTCGAGGTCGCGGGCGGGGTCTCTTTCGGAAGCTCGCGCAGAGAGCCGGGGCTCAAGTCGGGCAGCCAGCCGACGGCGTCGCGGTTGAAGCTTAAGTGTCGCGGCGCGGGCGCGGGCGGAAGTCTCTGCGCCGCGGGCCTCGTCAGGATAGTGACGCCGCTCCAGAGTATCAGCAGCACAACCATCGCCGTCGTCACGTACATGATCTTCAGCGCGTCGTCCGAAGATTCGTGTAGCCCGCGCGTGTTGCGCCGCCAGAAGTAGACTGTGACGAGGACGGCCAGGCCCGCAGCCAGGAGGTTGGTCGTCTCTTTCGTCGGCGACCAGGGGTGGCCGAAGTATGTGAGCGCCTGCGCGAAGAGGCCGACGATGTACTGGCCCGCGGAGACGCCCGAAATCGGCCCCGTGAGGATGTAGTCGAACATCAGCGCCGAGACCGAGAGCTTGGCGAGCGTGCCGCCCATCGCCTCCTTGACGACGCGGTAGACGCCGCCGCGCGTGAACATCGCGCACGACTCGACGTAGACGGCGCGCACGGCGTAACTGAAGAGCATCACGCCGAGGATGAACCACGGCGCTGCACGGCCCACGGCCTGCTCGGCGATGCCGCCGACGTAGTAGGCCGACGAGCCGAGGTCGTTCAAGACTATTGCCGCCGCGCGCCAGAACGAGATGAACGACAGCATCACGGAGGTTGCGACGACGACCCTCGTGCGCCTCGCCTGTCTCTCAGCGCTTGCAGCCATACGTGCTTTCCTTAAACGGAACTCACAGACGGAGGACTACTTGTCAGGGGCACGGCCTTCTTACGAACGACGAAGGGCGCGGGGCAGCCGTGGCCCCGCGCCCTTTTTGAAAGCGGTCGCAAGCGTTTGCCCTTCTCCTTTGGCCTACGAGGTTAGCTGTCGGGCTTGGACGGAAGAAGTGTCCGACGTGAAAGACGCAAGTCCTCTAACGCGTTTCACGATGCGCCCCGTGTCCTGCCAGATGCAGGACGTTGGTTCCCCCGCGTTGTCTGCCGCCCGAATGCCGCGGGCGTCTTCAGACAACTTCGGCAGACTGAATTATCAACCCTGAAATGGTATGCCTCCCCGCATAAAAAAGGCGTAAAAATTTTATAAGGATTTTATAAGGGCGGCGGCGGGCCGTTAGAGGCTTTCGGCGAGGAGCTGAAAGATTTCGACGAGGCGCTCGAACTCTCTGGACTTGTCGAGGAAGTAGCCGGCCCCGAGGCCCATGCAGCGCTCCCTGTATTGCGGGTAGGCGTGGTTGGTGAGCATCACGACGACGGGCGGGTGGCTCTCCTGCTTGATCGTCCGCAGAACCTCAAGGCCGCTTCCGCCCGGCATCTGGATGTCGAGGATGACGACCCTGGGCTTGAGCGTGCGGATGCCGTCGATGGCTTCGGCGGCGCTGCCGGCCTGGCCGAGGACGGCGATGCCGTTTATCTCCGAGACCATGTCCGCGAGGCGCTCGCGCAGCCCTTTCGAGTCGTCGACGATGAAGACCATAATGCACCCCCGAACCTTCCGAGGCGGTTAACAAGATAAGCCGCGCCCGCATCGTCGGGGAATAGTTTGAAGGATGATTTTTCTGTCGCCGTCAGCACTACAGTTTCAAGTTGCAAGTTTCAGATTCAAAGTTGAAGGCCGATGTTCTGAACTTTGAGCCTGAAACTTGCAACTTGACACTTCCCTTATCAAACCAGCCCGTTGCTGATGGCGTAGTGCGTGAGTTCCGCGCTGGTCTTCATCTCCATCTTCTCCAGAACCCGCGCGCGGTAGGTGCTGACGGTGTTGGAGCTGAGCGACAGCTCCTCGGCGATCTGGCCCACGGTCTTCCCGGAAGCGATCAGGCGGAGCACCTGAAACTCCCTGTCCGAAAGGTTCTCGTGCGGCGGCCTCTCCGCGCCGGTGATCTGCGTGACCAGAAGGTCGGCCAGCGTCGGCGTGATGTACCTGCCGCCCGCCGTGACTTTGCGGACGGCCTCGACGAGGTGCTCCGGCGCACTCTCTTTCGTCATGTAGCCGACGGCCCCTGCCTTCAGGACGCGGACGGCGTACTGCTCTTCGGGGTGCGTCGTCAGAATCAGGACGGGCAGGCGCGGGCGCGTCTGCTTCAGCTCCTTGAGCACTTCGAGGCCGCTGCGGTCAGGCATCGAGATGTCGAGGACGACGATGTCCCAGGGCTCTTCGCGCGCGAGGCAGAGGGTCTCGTGCGCGTCGCCGGCCTCGCCGACTTCGAGCGCGCCGTACTCGTCGAGCAGAATCTGTTTCAGCCCGCGCCGGACAACGGCGTGGTCGTCCGCAATCAGGACTCTCATGGTTTACTCGTGCGGGACATGGTTTACTCGTGCGGGATGCTGACGGTCACGGTCGTCCCGCGTCCCTCCTCGCCGCCGAACTCGACGCCGCCGCCGAAGACGAGCGCGCGCTCGCGCATGCCGAGCAGGCCGAGCGACTTCGTGTCGGAGATGTCCGCCTCCCTGATGCCGACGCCGTTGTCCGAGACCGTCAGCACGAGGCTGCCTTCACACTCCTTCAGACTTATTCGGACGAGGCTCGCTCCGGAGTGGCGCGCGACGTTCGTCAGAATCTCCTGGAAGATGCGGAAGACGGCGGCGGACTTCTCAGGGCCGA
This sequence comes from Acidobacteriota bacterium, assembly GCA_030914105.1. Classification (GTDB taxonomy): domain Bacteria; phylum Acidobacteriota; class Blastocatellia; order Pyrinomonadales; family Pyrinomonadaceae; genus QHXN01. Next base: position 1,034 of record JALZHC010000023.1, on the reverse strand, counting down.
GGCCGAACGCCTCTTCGAGCGAGTTGATGCGGCACACGATCTCCGTCCGCCTCTGAAACTCTCTGGCCTGCCACTCGATGGCCGCGGCCAGGCCGAGGTCGTCGAGCACGGAGGGGCGCAGCTCGGTCGAGATGTTGCGAACCTTCTGGATGGTCTCGTCAATCAGCGCCGACATCACTTCGAGCTTCTGCCGCTTCTCCTCCATGTGCGGCCCCGAAAGTCTGCGCGCGAGCCAGGAGAAGTCGAACTTCAGCCCGGTCAGCGCGCCGCCCAGCTCGTCGTGAATCTCGCGCGCGATGCGGACGGCCTCCTCCTCGCGCACCGACTGGAGGCGCGCGGCCAGCGCGCGCAGCTTCTCGTTCGAGCTGCGGAGCTGCTCCTCTGCGAGGCGGCGCTCGGTCACGTCCTGCGCCGTCCCGAACATCCTGACGGCGCGCCCGCGCTCGTCGGCGACGACGTTCACGCGGAAGTGGAAGACGCGCGTCTGGCCGTCGTGGCGGACGACGCGCGCGTAGTGGCTGAAGTTCTCCGGGCGGCGGAGCGCGCTCTCGAACAGCCCGGCGACGAAGACGCGATCCTCCGGGTGGAGGAGTTTGAGGAACGTCTCGTAGCCGGGGACGGACTCTCCGCGGCGCAGGCCGAAGATGCGGTACATCTCGTCAGTCCAGGTGGCGATGCTGTTCGCCGCGTCCCGGTTCCAACTGCCGACGCGCGCCAGGCGCTGCGCCTCGGCCAGCAGGCTCTCGCTTCGCCTGAGCTCTTCCTCGGCCCTCCGTCGCTTGGTGATGTCGCGGATGACGGCTAGGAGTCCGGCGGCCTTGCCGCACTCGTCCCGGAGCACGCTGACGGACGAGTCGACGTAGATTTCCGCGCCGCCCCGCGTGCGGTGAACGTTCTCGCCATGCCAAGCACCCGTCGCGGCCAGAGACTCCCACGCGGCCTCCTCGTCCTCCGGCTTGGGCCAGCCGCACCCGTTGACCTCTTCCAGCGCGCGACCGAGCACCTCCGCGGCCCCGAAGCCGTAGAGACGCTCC
>JALZHC010000841.1 GCA_030914105.1 Acidobacteriota bacterium | reverse complement strand
AGTATGCGCTCGGCATACTCGAGCGCGAGCTTGCCGGCGTCGGAGAGGCGGACTCCGCGCTTGGCGCGGATGAAGAGCGGCTCGCCCAGCTCGCGCTCCAAAGCCTTGATCTGGTGGCTCACAGCCGACTGCGTCATCTTAAGTTTCTGTGACGCGCGCGTGAAGCTCAGCGCCTCGGCGACCTCGCGGAAAGTCCTCAACTGGGATAGCTCCATCGCTTAACCGTCCTCACGAAAATGTGGATGAATATAGTTAACCGCCGCGATTAAAACAATGCGTTAGACGCGCGGACAAAGATTTGAAAGCGCCCGACGTAGCGCCTATAGTCTTCGACCTCGCGCGCCGCGCGCTCGTCGTCCCAGCCGAGAAACCTTTGCGCGATGCGCGCCGCAGCTTCGACGGCGTCCAGCCCCGTCCGGCTGTTCAGCCCCGCCATCGTCCGACGCATCAGACAGTCAACCAAAGTCTCGGCCATCTCGTTTCGGAAAGCGAAGACGACCTCCGCGCCGACGCTTCCGGTCTCGTCGCTGATCGGGCCGCGAAGCTCCGCGTCGTCGAGCGCGAGCCGGAGGACTTCGTGCGCGCGCGCGCCGTAGACCTTCAGCAACCTCTCGTTGCTTTTCGAGGGCAGCGGACTTTGAGCCTGGAACTCCTCGCGTAGCGATGCGAAGTCCGCGGGCGAGCCGGGCAGGGGCGTCGTCGCGGTCATGCAGGGCACATGGGCCTTGCCGAGTTGTCTGAAGATTAAATCAACGGCTCCTTCGGCGAGGCTCCGGTAAGTCGTCAGCTTGCCGCCGACGACCGAGAAGAGGCCGCCGACGCGCGAGGGGCGTATGAAGTGGCGGCGCGTGACCGCGGACTCGTCGCCGACGGCGACGAAGGGGAGCGGGCGCACGCCGGAGTATGTGTAGAGAATGTCCGAGCGCTTGAGGCGTGCCGAGGGAATCGTGCGGTTCGTCTCGCGGAGGAGATATTCGATCTCGTGCTCGTCGGCGCGCACGCCGTCGAGGTCGCCCGCGTAGCGCTCGTCGGTCGTGCCGATGAGATACTTCCCGTCCCAGGGGATGATGAAAAAGGGGCGCGCGTCCGAGGCGGCCTCGACGTAGAGCGCCGCGTCGGGCGCGCCGCGGAAGGGTCGGACGACGACGTGGCTGCCCTTCGTGCCGCCGATGAGGCGCTCGCCCTCCGTGCCTCCTTCGCCCTCCGTGCCTCCGAGGATTTCGTCAACCCACGGCCCGGCGACGTTGAGGATGACGGGCGCGCGCGCCGCATGAGTCGAGCCTACCTGTGCTCCGTGAGTCGAGCCTCCGAGCAGGTCTCTGAACTCGACGCCGCGGGCCGCGCCTCGCTCGACAATCAGTCGCTCGACGCGCGCATAGGTGAGCACGACGGCACCGCGTGCGCGCGCGTCGAGCGCGTTCTCCAGCGCCAGACGCTCGGCGTACTCGGCCTGCGCGTCGAAGAAGAGGGCCGCGCCTTTCAAGCCCTCGGCTTCGAGTCCGGGCGCACGGCGCAGGGCCTCCGCAGCCGTGAGCATCCGGTGAGGCGGGAGCGAGCTGCCGGGCGAGAGAAGGTCGTAGGCGATCATGCCGGCCAGGACGGTGAGCGGGCCGCGCCGCCTTCTCGCGTAGAGAGGGATAAGCAGAGGGAGTGTGCGGACGAGGTGCGGCGCGACGCGTCGCAGAAGCGTCTCGCGCTCGCGCAAAGACTCGCGCACCAGTCCCAGCTCGCCGTGTTCGAGGTAGCGCAGGCCGCCGTGAATCAGGCGCGTTGACCAGGCGGTCGTGCCGCCGCCCACGTCGCCCTTGTCGAGCAGAAGCACACGCAAGTCCCGCAGCGCCGCGTCGCGCGCAATGCCGCAGCCGTTGATGCCCGCGCCGATGACGATGGCGTCGAAGTCTGCGCTTAAGATGTCGGGCGGAATCAGTCTCGACATTTGAGAGAAATGATGAGTGATGAAGTAGTAGCCGGTAGTCAGTAGCCAGTAGCGCTCCGCGTTGCAGGCATCTTCGTCGACATCGCTGGTCGCAGCGACGAAGGCTTTCTACTGGCTACTGACTACTGGCTACTTCTCATCATTCATCATTCATCGCTCCTCCTCGCGCTCCCAGCCTTTCGCCCTTTCCACGGCCTTGAGCCAGCGGCGGTGGAGGCGCTCGCGTTCGTCTGCGCTCATGCGCGGCTCGTAGCGGCGCGCGAGCTTCCAGCACGCGGCGATCTCGCGGCGGTCACGCCAGAAGCCTGTGGCGAGGCCGGCGAGATAGGCCGCGCCCGCGGCGGTCGTCTCCGTGACTTCAGGGACTTCGACCGCGACGCCGAGGATGTCCGACTGGAACTGCATGAGGAACGAGTTGGCGACCGCGCCGCCGTCAACGCGCACTTCCTTCAAACCGATCCCTGAGTCGCGCTCCATCGCCGCGACCACGTCGCGCGTCTGG
>JALZHC010000840.1 GCA_030914105.1 Acidobacteriota bacterium | reverse complement strand
AGATCGGACAAAGGGAAGACCGCGCGAAGCTCGCCTGCGGCGGAAAGCGTTTGGAAAAAGGCGAGCACGCCCGCGGCTACTTCATCGAGCCGACCGTCTTCACAGACGCCTCGGCGGAGATGCGAATCGCGCAGGAAGAAATCTTCGGCCCCGTCACAACCGTCATCCCCGTCTCCTCGCTCGAAGAGGCGATAGAAGTCGGCAACGGCGTGCGCTACGGCCTCTCCGCCTCCATCTACACGCAGGACGTGAACCGCGCCTTCCGCGCGATGAACGAGATGTACACGGGCATCTTCTACGTCAACTCCTCGACCATCGGCGCGGAAGTCCACCTGCCCTTCGGCGGCACCAAGGCCACGGGCAACGGCCACCGAGAGGCCGGCACGCAGGTCTTAGACATCTTCACCGAATGGAAGTCGGTCTACGTGGACTACAGCGGCAAGTTGCAGCGGGCGCAGATTGACGAAGTGAATTTTGAATAGATGTTAGATGCTAGATGTCAGATGCTAGTTCAAAGGCAGCAATAAAATCACACCGCGACCTGATAATCTGGCAGAGGGCGATGGACTTGGTCGTGACGGTTTACCATGCCTGCAAGAGCTATCCGAAGGACGAGACTTACGGTTTAATAAGCCAGACGCGCAGGGCTGCTGATTCGATTCCAGCGAACATTGCTGAAGGGCAGGGCAGGCGGCTGGCGAAAGAATTCGAGCAGTTTCTGGCAAACGCTAGAGGATCATTGCTGGAATTGGATACGCATCTCGAACTCGCGGTCCGACTCGATTACCTGAACTCTGCGCAATACTCTGCTCTGCATCAAAGGGTTGATGAAGTTGGTCGCCTGCTCAACGGCCTTATGCGGTCGATCAATGCTAACATCTAGCATCTGACATCTAGCATCTAGGAGGTCTTCTGTGATCGTCGGACTCCCCAAGGAGATTAAGGACAACGAGTACCGCGTGGGCTTGACGCCGGCGGGCGTGCGCGCGTTGACGGACGCGGGGCACAGGGTCGTCGTCGAGCGGAGCGCGGGCGAGGGTTCGGGCTTCGAGGACGAACTGTACGAGCGCGCGGGCGCTGAGATCATCGAGAGCGCCGACGACGTGTGGGCCGAGGCCGAGATGATCGTCAAGGTCAAGGAGCCGATTGAGCCGGAGTACCCGCGCATGAAGGAGGGGCTGCTGCTCTTCACATACCTCCACCTCGCGCCCGACCCGAAGCAGACGCAGGCCCTACTCAAAAGCAAAGTCACAGGCATCGCCTACGAGACGATCACAGACAGGCGCGGCACGCTCCCGCTTCTAACGCCGATGTCGGAGGTGGCGGGGCGCATGGCCGTGCAGGTCGGCGCGCAGTACCTTGAGAAGATGAACGGCGGGCGCGGCGTGCTGTTGGGCGGCGTACCCGGAGTGCCCGCGGCGCGCGTCGTCATCATCGGCGGGGGCGTCGTCGGCACTAATGCCGCGAAGATCGCCGTCGGCATGGGCGCGCAGGTCACCATCGTTGATAAGAACCTCGACCGCCTGCGCGAGCTGGACGACATCTTCCTCTCGAAGATTTCCACGCTCGCCTCTTCGGCCTACGCCATCCACGGCGCGATTGCCGAGGCGGATTTAATCATCGGCGCGGTGCTCGTCCCCGGCGCGGCGGCCCCGAAGCTCGTCACGCGCGAGATGCTGAAGGATGTTTCCAAGGGTTCGGTCATCGTGGACGTGGCCGTTGACCAGGGCGGCTGCATCGAGACGACGCACCCGACGACCCACTCGAACCCGACCTACTACGTCGAGGACGTTCTGCACTACTGCGTCGCCAACATGCCCGGCGCGGTGCCGCGCACCTCGACGTTTGCGCTCACGAACGCGACGCTGCCTTACGCGCTCCGCCTCGCCAACCGCGGCTTCCTCGACGCGATCAACATCGACCCCGGCCTCAAAGAGGGCGTCAACACCTACGCGGGCCGGCTCACCTACAAGGCCGTCGCCGAAGACCAGGGCCTCGAATACGCGCCGCTCGACGAGATGCTCGGCCTCTCGCCGCAGACCAGCTCGAAGGCCGGCGGCACGTAAAAATCGGGCTTTAAAAATCCCGGCCTCCGCGCAGGCCGAAATGAAAACGGCCTCCCTCGCCGAAGCGAAGGAGGCCGTTTAGTTTGTCTCGCCGCCTGGAGTTTGTCTCGTCCCCTTGGGTTTGTGTCCCGCAGCCGTCGACGCTTTCATTCCACGCCGCTCAGAAGAGGCTCAACAGGTCAATGACTCCGAAGGCGAAAACGACGACGCCGACGACCAGAAACGAGAGGCTGTCGAGCGACTCGGACGCGCGCGCAAACGGCGCTTCAACTCGCCGCCCCACGCCGACGCGCGGGTCGGGGCGAAAGCCTGCGTCCGGCTTTCTGAAAGACGCGCGCAGCCTCCGCCAACCCCAGAAGATGAGGGCGATGCCGACG
>JALZHC010000839.1 GCA_030914105.1 Acidobacteriota bacterium | reverse complement strand
GGCACGCTCTTCCTCGATGAGATCGGCTTAACGAGCGCGTCGCAGACCGACAGCAGGTCGCGCACTTCGGGCGCGAAGCTGCCCTGCCACTTCGCCTTGAGCGCCGCGACCAACTCGCGCTGCGCGTTGATGTCCTCCTCGGTCTGCTGCTCGTTCGTCAGCAGGCCGTCGGCCAAGGCCGCGCCGATCTCCGGGCGCAGGCGTTCGACGAGCGCGCGCGCGTAAGCCTGCTGCTGGTCGAGCGCGAGGCGCATGCCTAAGCCGAACTCGGCATTGTCTTCAAACAGCGAATTGCTCCACGCGGGGCCGCGCCCCTCGGCGTTGACGGTGTAGGGCGTGGTCGGCAGGTTGCCGCCGTAGATGGACGAGCAGCCGGTGGCGTTGGCGATGAGCGCGCGGTCGCCGAAGAGTTGCGTGACGAGTTTGATGTAGGGCGTCTCGCCGCAGCCCGCGCACGCGCCCGAGAACTCGAAGAGCGGTTGCAGCAGTTGCACCTTCTTCACGTTGTCGAACTTCATGGAGCCGTTCTTGTGCACGTCGGGCAGCTTGAGGAAGTAGTCCCAGTTGACGCGCCCCTCGTCGCGCAGGGGGAGTTGCGGCATCATTTCAAAGCCTTGCGCGAGACGTTGCTCTTGTCCTTCGCCGGGCAGACCTCGACGCACAGCTTGCAGCCCGTGCAGTCTTCGACCGCGACCTGAATCGTGTAACGCCGGTCGGGCAGTTCGCGCCACTTCGCGGGCATCTGCTTGAAGCCGGCGGGCGCGTCGGCCAGACTGTCCGCCGTGCAGACCTTGGCGCGGATGGTCGCGTGCGGGCAGACCGGCACGCACTTGCCCCACTCGATGCACAGGTCAGGCTCCCACACGGGCACTTCGAGCGCGATGTTGCGCTTCTCCCACTGCGCCGTGGCCACGGGGTATGTGCCGTCGGCGGGGAAGGCGCTCACGGGCAGCCGGTCGCCGCGACTCTTGATCGTGTTCTTGTTCGCGCCGACCGTGCCGTCCGCGCCGAGGCCCCAGAAGAGCGCGCGCACCACGTCGCGGCCCTCGGTCGAAAACTCCGCGTCGTAGTCGAGGCTGGTGAACGTCACGTCGTCGTTGATGCCGACGGAAAAGTGATTCTTCGGCGTCGTCTTCTTCAACTCGTCGAAGACCGCCTTGCACATCGCGGGCGTGAACTCTTTGGACGCGAGGCCGTAACGCCCGCCGATGACGCGCGGGAGCGCGGCGAACGGCGACTCGCCCGCGATGACGCTCTCGCCGATGGCCGTCAACACGTCCTGATAGAGCGGCTCGCCGGTCGCGCCCGGCTCCTTCGTGCGGTCGAGGACGGCGATGGCCTTCGTCGTTTTGGGGAAGGCCGCGAGCAGAGTCTCCGAAGAGAACGGGCGGTAGAGCCGGACTTTGATGAGACCGACTTTTTCGCCGCGCGCGACCAGCGCCTCGACCGTCTCCTCGGCGGTCTCGCTCCCGGAACCCATCATCACGACGACGCGCTCGGCGTCCGGCGCTCCCGTGTAGTCGAACAGGCGATACCGTCGGCCCGTGACGGCGGCCAGACAGTCGAAGGTCTCCTGAACTAGCCCTGGCGTGGCGATGTAGAAGGGGTTTGCGGCCTCGCGCGACTGGAAGAAGACGTCCGGGTTCTGCGCCGTGCCGCGCATGACGGGGTGGTCGGGCGTTAAGGCGCGTGCGCGGTGCGCGCGCACCAACGAGGGGTCGATGAGCGCGCGTATGTCTTCGTCGGAGAGGCGCTCGATCTTCGTGACCTCGTGCGAGGTGCGGAAGCCGTCGAAGATGTGTAGGAAGGGGACGCGTGAACGCAGGGTCGCGGCCTGCGCGACGAGGGCGAAGTCCATCGTCTCCTGGACGGAGTTGGCGAAGAGCATCGCCCACCCGCAGGAGCGCGTCGCCATCACGTCCGAATGGTCGCCGAATATGGAGAGCGCGTGCGTGGCGACGGCGCGGGCGGCGATGTGGAAGACCGTGGAGGTCTGCTCGCCGGCGATCTTGAACATGTTCGGGATCATGAGGAGAAGGCCCTGGCTGGCCGTGAAGGTCGTCGTCAGGCTGCCCGACTGGAGCGTGCCGTGGACAGCGCCGGCAGCGCCGCCTTCGGACTGCATCTCGCGCACGGCGGGCGTGACGCCCCAGATGTTCTTCTCGCCCGCGGCGGCCCAGGCGTCGGCGTTCTCGCCCATGTTCGAGGAGGGCGTGATCGGGTAGATGGCGATGACCTCGTTCGTCTTAAAGGCGACGTAGGAGGCTGCCTCGTTGCCGTCAATCGTGACCTGCTTGCGTCCCATAAGTCTGCGTAATCTCCCCCAAGTTCTCGGCGCGTCGCTGAGTAATCTTACCCAGCGGGCGCGTCCGCGGCCGCCGAATTCCTGAAATCCAGGGCCGGGGACTCCCGATGCCTGGCCGGGGTGCGAATGGCGTGCCGGG
>JALZHC010000838.1 GCA_030914105.1 Acidobacteriota bacterium | reverse complement strand
AGACCTACGTCTATGCGCCGAAGACCGGCGACCTCAAGTTCACGGACACAGTCTACCAGCGCCCCTACCGCGAGACAGCGCGTATCGGCGGCATCCCCGTCCCCGTGCCCACGCGCCGCATCGAGCAATATCCCTCGCAGCTCCAGCTTGAGCAGGCCGCGCGCGACGCCGCCGACCGTCTCATGCAGCGCTTCGGCGTCACGCTCCCGAACAACTGAAGAATGAGGGCAAAAGTCAAAAGTAAAAAGGCAGAAGTGCGGACGCGCTGCGCGCGAAAAACAGTCTTCATACTTTTGCCTTTTGCCTTTTTCCTTCTGCCTTCCGTTCAGGCGCGAGCGCAGAAGAGGCCGAAGCCTGCGCTGAAGAAGAGCGAGGCGCGGCTCGTGGTCGCGGCGACGCCGGGGTTCAAGCTGAAGAAGAGCGCGGTCAAGATTAAAGAGATCAGCGCGGCGGGAGAGTCGCCCGTGACCGTGTTGGCTGACGTGACGGAGGCCGTCCGCTTCGCGAGCGTCGAAGACGAGCGCGCGCCGCAGACCGGGGGCGTCTTCAAGCAGAAGCGCTGGCGTGCCGTCGAGTTCCGCACGGGCGACCGTAGTTGGGAGGAGTTCGACGCGGTCGCCTCTTCGCCGCTCGGAGCCGAACGGGTCGAGGCCGCGCGGCGCGCGCTCGAAGAGATAGTCACGGAGTTCGAGTCGCGGCAGGCCGAGGCCGTCGCGCGGAAAGAAGCGTCTCAGAGTAAGGACGCGGGCGAGGAGAGTCAGGGCGGCGACGCGAAGGGCAGGAAGAAGAAGCGCAAGAGCAAAGAGAAGGCCGGGAAGGTCGAGCCGCTGACGCGCGGGCCGCTCACCATCAAGCAGCTCGACACGCTGCTCTCGTCTGCCGTGGCCGAGGTCACGGTCGAGGCGACGTTCCGTCTCGCGAAGGATGATTCGGGGAAGTGGCGCGTCTCAGACATCTCGGTCGGCGACGCTTCCGTCGGCGACCTCGCGGCGCTCTGGCGTTCGGCGGACGCGCCGAAGGCTGCACGCGCGCGCGCAGACCTCGGAGCTTTGCGCGATGCGCTCGAAGCCTTCCGGCGCGAGCGCGGCTTCTACGTCGTCGCCTCGGACTCGGCCACCCTCATGGATCACCTCAGCCCGCGCTACATCAAACAGATTATCCGCCTCGACCCCTGGCACAACCCCTACCGCTACAACGGCACGACCGACTCCTACACGCTCGCCTCCGACGGCGCGGACGGCAAGCCCGGCACCGCCGACGACGTGACGCTCAGCCGTTGAAGAAAGCAGAAAGCAGTAGCCAGTAGAGAGTAGCCAGTAGGCCCCGCGCAGCGGTCGCTTACGCTGACGCCGTGGCGATACGGCTGAGAGTCTTTTCCTGCTGGCTAGTGGCTCCTGACTTCTGGCTACTGTCTACTTCCTTCATCAAGCCTTCACGACGAAGAGGTGGCTCGGCGAGATTCGCATCTCGCGGATTCGGGAGGCGCGCTGCGGGGCGTTGCCGAAGTCCGGGTGCGTGATGTCGGGCATGCCGCACTCGTCAATCAGCTCTTTGATGAAGCCGACCATGCCGAAGTCGTGGCTGCGGAACTGCCCTCTGAGGAGAGTGCGCTTGGCGCGCGAGGCGAGAGTGCGCACGAATGGCAGACGACGCGCGAGCGCGCTCTCGTGAAGACGGACGAGCGCGCGGCTGAGCCTGTGGCGTGCGGGGCTGTGCGTGCGCGTGCGGCGCTCGCGGTAGCGTGTGCCGTCGGGCCAGAAGTCCCAGTAGCCCGTGCCCCAATCCTCTATGACGTAGAGGCCGCCCGGCTTGAGGTGACGCTCAAAAAGATGCCAGAAGCTTGCGCGCGCCAGCGTGCCGACGTGCGAGCAGTCGTCAATGATTACGTCGAAGCCTTCGGGCGCGCACTCGCGCGCGATGCGGTCGAGCAGTTCGGTGTCCTGCTGCCCGCCCGTGTAGACGCGCACGCGCCCCGTCGGGTCTTCGATCTCCACGGGGTTTAAGTCGAGGCCGGCGACTATGCCGCGCGCGAAGTAGTCGCGCCAGAGAAGGAGCGAGCCGCCTTTGAGGACGCCGAGTTCAAGGAGCCTGACATCTTTGTCGAGCAGGCCGCGGAAGTATTCCTCGTAGTTGCGCAGGTAGTGTGTGTGCGCGGCCTTGTCCGTGTCGTAGCCGGAGGCATCCAGTTGTTTCTTGGTCGAAGTCATCTTCAGCTCAAGGCCCTTCCGTGAGGCGTGCCGGGAAGCTCTGTCCGGACGGGCAAACTATATTCGCTAAACGACGCAGAAATCCAGCCGCGACGCGAAGGGGCGAACGCCGCAGAGAGCGCCGGACGCCGCAGAGACGGACGCCGGAGAGAGCGCCGGACGCCGGAGCGCGGCGCGCGCGTCGTCGTCGCAGACCGGCGAGCGCGAAGGCCCGCGCGTCGCACACACTCGGCTTGCG
>JALZHC010000260.1 GCA_030914105.1 Acidobacteriota bacterium | reverse complement strand
CGCTCGGCGCGTGCGCGTGCGTGCCGCCGCACGCCGAGCTTCGCGTCCTCGCCGACGAGCTCTTCCGCTTCGTCCGACGCTTCGCCGCCCAAATTCTTCCCTGCTCCGGCCACAGCCTTCGCCGCCTTCGCCGCTTTGCCGTTCTTCGCTTCCGGCCCCCGACCGCTCGCCGCTTCTGACTCCGCCCCGGTTGCGGCCTGGACGCCCGTGAGCGCGTCCATGATGTGCAGGCCGTCGAAGGCGTCGCGCGCGTAGAAGAGCGTGCCGGGGTAGAGCGACTTCAGGTCTTCGTCAACGTAGCGGCGGTTGAGCGCGGCCCCGCCAAGCACGACGGGGACGCTCAGGCCGCGCTCGGCCATCAGCTCAAGGTTCTCCTTCATCACGAGCGTCGACTTGACGAGCAGGCCCGACATGCCGATGGCGTCGGCCCCGTGCTCCTCGAAGGCGCTGAGGATGCTCTCCACGGGCTGCTTGATGCCGAGGTTGACGACGCGGTAGCCGTTGTTGGTGAGGATGATGTCCACGAGGTTCTTGCCGATGTCGTGCACGTCGCCCTTGACGGTGGCGAGCACCATCGTCCCCTTCGCCGTCGCCCCGCCCTTCTTCTCCATGAAGGGTTCGAGGAAGCGCACAGCCGACTTCATCACCTCGGCGGACTGCAAGACGAAGGGCAACTGCATCTGGCCGCTGCCGAAGAGGTCGCCGACGGTCTTCATGCCGTCGAGCAGGATGTCGTTAATGATGTCGAGCGCGGAATAACTTTCGAGCGCGAGCTTCAGGTCGTCTTCAAGCCCCTGCTTCTCGCCGTCAATGATGTGGAGCTTCAGACGCTCTTCTACGGCCAGGCTGCTCGTGTCCTGCTTCGCGCTCTTCGTCGTGACGCCCTCGAAGAGCTTTGTAAATTCGGTGAGCGGGTCGTAAGTGCACACGTCGCCGTCGAAGCGGCGGCGGTCGTAGATGAGATCGCGCGCGACTTCCAGCTCGCGCTCGCCGATGCGGTTCAAGGGCACGATCTTGCTGGCGTTGACGATGGCCGCGTCCAGTCCCGCCTCGACCGCGTCGTGCAGAAAAACGGAGTTCAAGACGACGCGCGACGCAGGGCTTAGGCCGAACGAGATGTTCGAGACGCCGAGGATTGTGAAGCAGCCCGGCAGCTCCGACTTGATGCGGCGGATGGCCTCGACGGTCTCCAGGGCGTTGCGACGATCTTCCTCGATGCCGGTCGAGATAGGGAGCGCGAGCGGGTCGAAGAAGATGTCTGTGGCCGCGAAGCCGAGTTCCTGAGTCGCCTGCTCGTAAGCGCGCCTCGCGATCCTGAGCTTGCCCTCGGCTGTGCGCGCCATGCCCTCTTCGTCAATCGTGCCGACGACGAGGCTCGCGCCGTACTCCTTCGCGAGTTCAAAAATTTTCTTGAAGCGCGGCTCGCCGTCCTCGTAGTTCGTCGAGTTGAGGATGCACTTGCCGCCCGCGTGCTGGAGGCCCGCCTCCATCTTCTCCCACTCGGTCGAGTCGAGCATGAGGGGCACGCGCACGTTCGTCACCAGGCGCGACGCAAGCTCGTGCATGTCGCGCACGCCGTCGCGGCCCACGTAGTCAACGTTAACATCTAAAACGTGCGCGCCCTCGCGCTCCTGCTCGCGCGCGAGCGAGACCAGCCCGTCCCAGTCCTCTGCCTTCAGGGTCTCCCTCATCTTCTTCGAGCCGGAAGCATTGACGCGCTCGCCGACGATGAGGAATGAAGTGTCCTGCCTGTAAGGCTGCTGCATGTAGAGCGAAGAGCAGGCCGGGACGTTCGGCGTCTCGCGGTTAAGCGGCGTCACATCTTTGACCGCTGCGACGACGGCCTTGAGGTGCGCGGGAGTGGTGCCGCAACAGCCGCCGACGATTGAGACGCCGAGGTCGCGCGCGAAGTGCTGAAGCTCGGCGGCGAGCGACTCGGGCGTCTCGCGGAAGACGGCGTGGCCGCCGACGTTATCGGGGATGCCCGCGTTCGGGATGACCGAGACGGGGAAGCGCGAGTTCTGGCAGAGGTAGCGGACGTTCTCGGTCATCTGCTGCGGCCCCGTCGCGCAGTTCATGCCGAAGATGTCTATGGGGAAAGGCTCGACCGCGGTGAGCGCCGCCGCGATCTCCGTGCCGAGCAGCATCGTCCCCTGCTGCTCGATTGTGACCTGCGCGATGACGGGCACGCGCGCGCCGCGCCGCCGGAACTCGCGGAAGATGCCGACGAGCGCGGCCTTCAGTTGAAGCAAGTCCTGGCAGGTCTCGACGATTAGTAAGTCAACGCCGCCGTCGAGGAGTCCGCGCGCCTGCTCGCCGTAGGCTTCGCGCGCTTCGAGGAAGGTGACGTGGCCGAGTGTGGGGAGCTTCGTCCCCGGCCCCATCGAGCCGGCGACCCAGCGCGGTCGCTCTCTGGTGGAAAAATTCGAGGCGACGCGGCGCGCGAGCCGTGCGGCGCGGAGGTTGAGGTCGTAGGCCAGATGGCCGATGCCGAACTCATTGAGGACGATTGAGGTGCCGTTGAACGAGTCGGTCTCCAACACGTCGCAGCCGACTTCGAGGAAGCCCGCGTGAACCTTTTCCACCGCGTCGGGGCGCGTCAGCAGAAGGTGCTCGTTGCAGTTCTCGAACTGCGGGCCGCCGTAGTCCTCAATCGTCAGCCCCTGCGCGTGCAGGTTCGTCCCCATCGCGCCGTCGAAGACGACGACCCGCTCTTTCAGCGTCTGAAGGAAATCACTCATGTCTTGAAGTAGTCAGCAAACAGCGGTCGGCTTTCAGCTTTTTATCTCGATCAAGCGCCCGCCTTTCCTTTCATCGCTCAACTGCCGGAGAAGGCAGCAAGCTGACGGCTGAGTGCTGACCGCTGACCGCTCAAAGAGAAACCCCGCGCCAAACAACGCGGGGCTTACCTCTCGAAGCCTTCTTTTATCGGCTCTCCTCAACCGAGACGCGCCGAGCTGTTTAGCTGTTTATTTTACGTGGCCGCAAGTCGCCTTAACTCACCACGTTTGACGGCTATTGAAGCACCCGCCGCCGCGCCTGTCAAGAATGACGCGCCGACGGGGACGGGTCAGCCCGCTCATCCCGACTCACGGCGCTCTTGATGCTGACCTTGGCCGGGTTGCTGTTGAAGCCCGCGACGTTCACGGTCACAGACACGTCGCCGCCTCCGCTCAGCTCGTCGGGCAGGCGGACGACTATCTCGGCCAGCCAGTTCATGTCCGTGCGCGGTGCCGCGTACTCCACGGTCAGCGGGAAGACGTGGTGCTGCGCGTCTTCCGCCCGGGCAGTCAAGGGGAAGGACGGGCCGACGCTCAGCCAGTCCACGTTGGTGGCGAAGAGCAGCAGGCGCGTGCGCCGGTCGGCACTGAAGTTGTTCGCGTTGGAGAAGTCGAAGGGGTCGCGTTGGTGCGTGACCGAGTCGAGCGCGACGGCGCGGCCCGCGTCGTCGGTGATGAGCACGGGCGAGACCTCCGCGACGGTCGGCACGCGGAAGAGCGTGCGCCCGATGAAGGCGTACCACTGGCCGCCGAGCGAGAAGGTCGAGGGGAAGCCGGCGGCGAAGTCTATTAAGGGGTCGCCCGCGCGGCGGAGGTAGATTCTGCCGCTGCCCGTGTTGTAGAAGGTCACGCCGCCGTCCGAGCCGAGGCGATTGAGCGCGCTCTGCGTGCCGAAGAATGAGACCTGTTGGAGCGAGCCGGCGGGCGCGCGCGTCCAGAACTGCGCGACACCTCCGCCGCCCGGCTTCGGGAATGCGACCCAGCCGCCGGCGACCTGATAGTCGCTCTGCGGGGGCGCGGCGGGCAGCGTCGAGAGGTCTGTGCGCGCGCCGTTCGAGTCGAGGAGCGTGAGCGTGAAGCCGGCGGTCTGCGAGTTCTTCGGCTGGCGCACGTAGACGACGTTGATGCCGTCGGTGACGGGCGAGCCGTCGGTGAAGTCCTGCGCGTCGTTGGTGAGCTGCGTGGTCGCGCCGCCGCGCAAGCGGAAGATGTTGCCCTGCGACGCGTAGACCACGTCGCCGTTTGCGGCCAGGTCTCCGAGAGCGAGCCCGCCTCTGGCGACCTCGGTCGTCGTGCCTGTTGTGAGGTCTCGGAGAACCAGGACGATGGCGGAGGTCGCCGTGTCGAAGTATTCCCAGAGCGCGAAGCCGCCCCTGACTTCGACCGGGCTGAACAACGCGCCGAGGTCAACGAGCGCGCCGTCGCGCCACTCGTAAAGGCGTTTGCGGAAGAATTCGTTGTCCCTGTCGTCCGCCGCGAAGACGGCCCCCTTCGGCGCGAGGAAGGCGGAATCCACGAACATATTTTTAATGCCGGGCGGCGTGGGCAGAGTCGTCTCGTCGCCGTTGGCGCGCGCGCGGATTCTCAGAACGTCGGAAGCGGTGTTAGTCCAGGTGCGATTCAACAGCAGCACGCGGTCGGGCTGCACGTCGAGGATGCGCCCCGTGTAGCTTTCGACCTCGACGAGGCGCGTGTGCGTCTGTAGGTTCACGACGCGCCCGTCCGAACGCATCTGGCCCGCGGAGTCCGTGCCCGTGACGGTCACGCTGACGTGGCCACCGTCAATGCTCGTTCCACGGACGCTGGTCGGAAGTGTCACGTCCTGATCAACCGAGGACTGTGTGGTTTGGAGCAGGATGCCGCCGGAGCCTGGGCCGCCGTTCGGAATCAGCCAGGCGACGGTTAAAGACTTGCAGCCGGCGGGGTCGTCGTCGGTGCAGTTGGCCTTGACGTGCACGGTCACGCCCGTGACGAGTTCGCTCACGGGACTCTCTATGTTGACGCGCGGCGGCTGGTCGTAGACGAACGGCTGCTGCGCCTGCCCCGTGTTGCCGAACGCGTCGGTCGCCGTGACGTTCAGAGTCTTCGGCCCCCTCGCCAGCCCCGCGAGCGAGAGCGTTCCGGCCCAGCCCGCGCAGCCGCCGCCGGTGTCGCAGAATGCGTTGCTCGAAAAGACCAGGACGACTTCGCGCCCCTCGACCTGCGCCCTGACCGAGCTTAGCTCGAAGGTCGAAGAGACTATTACACCCACGGACAAATCGGTGTCGCTGAGTCCGCCGGCCTGCGGCTTGACGATGGAAATGTTGAAGGAGGCTGGCGCGTGCGGCGCGGCGGCGCGCGCAGCCGTCGCGGCGCAGGCGATTAGAATGAAGGCGGCGGCCAGCCTTCGGTGCGACCGCGTGAAGCGTAGGGCAAGCATGTGTTCGCTCCGTAAAAGGCGACGAGAGAGGCAGGGACTCTGTGCGCTTCGACGACGCGAAAGGCCGTCGAAATACGGAGAGGATATGTCCGCCGCGCGTCGGTGTCAACGCGAATTTTCGGCGGGGCGACTTCCGGCGTCCGCCTCAAAGCGCGCGGGCGGGCGGCTTCGCACGGCGCTGTTTGATTGTCGCGGCCAGCCGCGCTGTGCTAACTTCCCTGCCGGCTTGCGGGGTCTATCAAATCCCGTTCAACTCTCGACATGCGACGCGCCATCTACCCCGGCTCCTTCGACCCAGTGACGAACGGCCACCTCGACATCATCGAGCGCGGCGCGAAGCTCTTCGACGAGATCATCATCGCCATCCTCGTCAACCAGGATAAGAAGGCGCTGTTTACGACCGACGAGCGGCGCGAGATGCTCGAAGAGGCGCTGACTTTGGTCGAGGGCGGCGGCTGCCAGCTCCGCGTGGACTCGTTTCAGGGATTGCTGATGCGCTACGCCGTCGAGCAGCACGCAGACGCCGTCGTGCGCGGCATCCGCGCCATCTCCGATTACGAGTACGAGCTTCAGATGGCTTTGATGAACCGCCGGCAGGAGCCGCGCATCGAGACGGTCTTTATGATGGCCGCGGAGGCTTACTCCTACGTCAGCTCGCGCCTCGTCAAAGAGGTCTACTCGCTCGGCGGCACAATCGAGGGCCTCGTCCCCGCCACG
>JALZHC010000259.1 GCA_030914105.1 Acidobacteriota bacterium | reverse complement strand
ACGAGCCGATCTCGGCGCGGATGTTGTACTCGGCCAGGGTGTTGATGATCTGGCCCGCGATGATTTTATCCACGCGCCCGCTCCGGTAGAGCAGGAAGATGATGAGGGCCAGCGCGACGACCGCGACGACCGCGACGACGGCAGTCCAGATGGCGTTGCGGCGGTTGACGACGCGACGCCAGCCGCGTCGTCGCGCGGGCGGAGTCGGCCCGGCGCCCGTCGGCGGCGCGGTCGTTGCGTCCGGCGGCGCGGGCGTGGCTTCGGCTGAGCGCTCGTCCTGTTCGTCAGCGGGCATAGCTCTTTTTCGTGAAAGGCCGCCGCGGGGGTTCGGCGGCTGAAGAATCTGAGGGAGAGCCTGACAAGACCTTTACTTGAGTTCGCAAGAATCCGGCGCGACCGCCGTCACTCACACATTTTTCTCGACGCGCGCGGGGCTTCCGAGCGGCACGTTGCCGACGATCTCCAGCTCGAAGCCTTCGAGGGCGGAGACGCGCGGCGGGTGGTTCGTTAAGAGCAGTATGCGGCGCAGGCCAAGCTCGTGGAGTATCTGCGCGCCGACGCCGTAGTCGCGGTCTTTGCCGTAGCCGGTCTCGACCGACGCCTCCTCCTTCGTCAAACCCTGCTCCTGCATGAGCTGGTAGGTGCGTAGCTGGTGCACGAGGTCG
Organism: Acidobacteriota bacterium; assembly: GCA_030914105.1. Classification (GTDB taxonomy): domain Bacteria; phylum Acidobacteriota; class Blastocatellia; order Pyrinomonadales; family Pyrinomonadaceae; genus QHXN01. Next base: position 5,256 of record JALZHC010000259.1, on the reverse strand, counting down.
AGGTTGTTGTGGCGCTGGCGCAGGTATAAGACGACGCCTCGCCCTTCTGCGGCGATGCGCTCAAGGGCGGCGTGGAGCTGGAAGCCCGTGTCGTCGATGAGCGAGCCGAACATGTCGCAGGTCACGTTCTCGGTGTGGACGCGCACCAGGACGGGGTCGTCGGTGCGCACGTCGCCCATGACCATCGCGAGGTGCACCTCTTCGCTTAAGACGTTCTCGAAGGCGATGGCGCGGAACAGGCCGTAGACCGTCGGCAGGTCGGCCTCGACGGCGCGGCGCACGAGCATCTCCTTCTGCATCCGGTAGCGGACGAGGTCGGCGACCGTGATTATCTTCAGGCCGTGGCGGGCGGCGAACTCTTCGAGCTGCGGCAGGCGTGCCATCGTGCCGTCCGGGTTCATGATCTCGCAGATGACGCCCGCCGGGTAGAGACCCGCGATGCGCGCCATGTCCACGACGGCTTCGGTCTGTCCGGGCCGGACGAGCACGCCGCCCTTCTTGGCTCGCAGGGGGAAGACGTGACCGGGGCGCGCGAGGTCTTGCGGGCGCGTCTTCGGGTCAACGGCGGTCAGAATCGTCATCGCGCGGTCGGAGGCCGAGATGCCGGTAGTGACGCCGCGGCGTGCCTCGATTGAGACGGTAAACGCCGTGCCGAGGAACGAGGTGTTGTCGGCGACCTGCATCGTCAGGTGCAGCTCGTCGCAGCGCTCTTCGGTCAGGGGCATGCAGACGAGTCCGCGCGCGTGCGTCGCCATGAAGTTGATGATGTCTGGGGTGACGCACTCGGCGGCGCAGGCGAGGTCGCCCTCGTTCTCGCGATCCTCGTCGTCCACGATGATGATCATGCGGCCCTCGCGCAACTCAGCGGCGGCCTCTTCGATGGAAGCAAAAGGCATTGTGGTTTCAGACCAAAAAGCGACTGTGGAGAGCTTCAGAAGTCGCGGGTTATGTTACCTGAAAGCGCGCCGTTTGGCGAACACTATTGTCGGGCGGGCCGAGCGGGCGGGAGTGTCCGCCGCCGGACACGGGTGCGGTCGCGCGCAGTCCGGCGGTCAGTGAGGCAGACTCGTGAGGGCCCGGCCCCTGAAGACCGTCGCGCCGTCGCGTGATTCGATGTCGGGCTTCGGGGGCTCGGTGACGACGACCCCGCCCATCAGCGGCTCGAAGTCGAGGCTCGCGCCGACGCGCGCCGACTCGCCCGCGCCGACCCGCAGGTCTTCGCGGAGGAAGTGGAGGAAGCCGTCCGCGTTAATCTCTAAAGAGTAAGTGCCGGGCGGGACGGCGGCGAACAGAAACTCGCCCTTGTCGGAGGCGCGGGCCGTGAACTTCCGCCCCGTCTCCCTGTTCGTGACGACGACCTCGGCCCCGCCGACGGGCGCGCACATCGAATCTGTGACGACGCCGGAGATGGTCGAGTAAGAGTTGGCGTTCGTCGTCTTCTCGACCTTGAAGTCTCCGCCCGCCGGGCACGAAGAGTTCTGCCCGCCCTTACCCGAAGCGAAGCCGAAGAGGCTCAGAAGCGCCGCGAAGGCCGCGACGCCCGCGCGCGAGACGCGCAGCCTCACGGCGCGCAGGCCCGTGGGGCAGTCCCTCGTCAAGACCGTGCCGTCGGCGCGGCGGTAGAAGCGCGCGCACAGACGCCCCTCGGTCGCGGCGACGAGCGACGCGGCCTCCGCGCCCGTCATCTCCGAGAGGTTGTAGACGTTCAGGTTGCACTCGCGGCAGAAGCGCACGCGTGCGTCGCCCTCCATGCCATCCCAACTGGCGCGGCAGGGCGAGGCGACGCGCACGCGCGCGAGTAGGTCTGTCTGCTCTTTCAAGGCGGGACTCCTTCCTCGGTCGGCCCGTTCGGGCGGGGTGCGTCGGACGCTCTTCTGATGCCTTCGGCGGGAGTGAAAGGTTGCCTCGGCCTCGTCCTGAGGCGGGCGGCGCTACTTGAATCCGAGTTCGGCGAGTTTGTCGAGGGTGAGACCGGGCGCGTCCCGTTGCCCGCCGCGGCGCGCGTCGAAAGAGAGTATGCGCTCGACGTACTTGGCGATGATGTCGGCTTCGAGGTTGACCGAATCGCCCGCGCGAAGATGCGAGAGGTTCGTGACGGCCCAGGTCTTCGGGATGATTGCGACCTCGAAGTATTCTTCGCGCAGGCCGGCGACAGTGAGGCTGATGCCTTCGACCGCGACCGAGCCTTTGAAGACGAGGTAGCGCGCGACCTCCGGCGGGTAGGCGATGCGGACAGTCCAGGAGCCGCCGTGCTCTTCGGCAGAGAGGAAGCGACCGCGCGCGTCGACGTGCCCTTGCACGATGTGGCCGCCGAGCCGGGTCGAGGGCGTCACGGCGCGCTCCAGGTTAACCGGCGAGCCTGCGCGCAAGCTCCCCAGCGTCGAGCGCTGCAAGGTCTCGCGCGAGCCGTCGGCCGCAAACGAGTCGCGCCGCACGTCCAAAGCCGTCAGGCAGACGCCGTTCACAGCTATCGAGTCGCCCTCGCGCGTCCCCTCGGCGACCACGCGCGCCTCGACCGTCATGCGCACGCCCTCGCCGCGCTTCTCTATGGCGCGGACGCGCCCCAGCTCTTCGACGATGCCTGTGAACATAAACCCTAGCGCGCGAGACGCACGACGAGCCAGAAGAGCGCGCCGAGGAGCGGCAGCGCGAGCGCGAAGAGCAGAATCCACTTCGCTTCGGCCTTGAATGAGAATCTCGTCAGCTTCATTCCATGCTCGCTCGTTTCAGACGTGGCCTGACCGATTATGTCCCTTCTCCGCGGTGCGCTCAAGCAGAAACTTCGTCGCCGCGTCCGCCCGACCGTCGCTCGCGGACGACCTGAAGCATGCGCGCGAAGACCTCTTCGACGGAAAGCCGGGTGGTGTCTATACGGACGGCGTCGGAGGCTGCGCGCAGCGGCGAGTCGTCGCGCGTGGAGTCGCGGCGGTCGCGCTCGTTGATGTCTGCGAGCGTCTCCTCGAAGCTCTGCTCGCGGGCCTTCGCCTGCTCCTCGTCGAAGCGGCGGCGCGCGCGCTCTTCCGCGGCGGCGGTGAGGAAGAACTTCACGTCCGCCGACGGGAAGACGACCGTGCCGATGTCGCGCCCGTCGAGGACGACGCCGCCCGCGCGTCCCATCTCGCGCTGGCGGCGCACCATCTCGCGCCGCACTTCGGGGATGGTGGAGACGACCGAGGCCGCGCCGCCCACCCCCTCGCCGCGAATCTCCGCCGACACGTCGCGACCGTCCAAAAGCACGCGCAGAGAGTCCGGGTCGCCTTCGAGGCGGATCGAGACGCGCCGCGCCACTTCGGCCACACGTTCGGCGTCCGACAGGTCAACGCCCGCCGCCGTCGCGGCCAGCGCCACGGCGCGATACATCGCGCCCGTGTCTATGTAGAGCAGCCCCAGCTCGCGCGCGAGGCGTCGGCCCAGGGTTGACTTGCCCGCGCCCGAAGGGCCGTCAATGGCGATGATGAGAGGTCTATTCATAAGTAGCCAGGAGCCAGTAGTCAGTAGCCAGTAGAAGAACTTTCTTCAGCCGAGAGGTCAGCGTGAAAGCGTCAACGCGCTTAGCGTGGAGCCTACTGACTACTGACTACTGGCTACTGACTAATGCTTGCGACAGCTTCTTACACGAAGGCCGCGAAGACTTCGTTCGAGAGCAGCGCGCCGGCGTGCGTCAGGCGCAGCACGTCGCCGTCCATCTCAATCAACCCCGCTTCGTCGAAGCGCGCGAGGTCTGCGGCATAACTGGCGCGCACGTCGAGGTGGTAGCGCGCGCGGTGCTCAGCGAGGTTGACGCCGCGCGAGAGCAGGCGCAGGCCGAGGAAGAGCGCCTCGGCACTCGCGCTCCGCGCATCCAGCTCTTCGCGCGCGACGAGGGCGCTTCCCTTCTCTTCGATCAGCTCGACGTAGCGTCGCGCGTCGCGCTCGTTCGACCAGCGCACGCCTGCGCCGTCGAAGGAGTGTGCCGAGCAGCCGAAGCCGAAGTATGGCGCGCCCGTCCAGTATTTCAGGTTGTGGCGAGACTCTCGGCCCGGCTGGCAGAAGTTGGAGATTTCGTACTGCTCGTAGCCGGCAGCGCGCGTGCGCTCGGACATCAGGCGGTACATCTCTGCGGCGGTGTCCGGGTCGGGCTGGCGGTAGCGGCCCTGCCTGATCTGTTCGGCGAGCGGCGTGGCCTCGTGGACTTCGAGAAGGTAGAGCGAGAGGTGTTCGGGCCGGAGCGCGAGCGCCTCGGAGAGGTTGCGCTCCCACGCTTCGAGCGTCTGTTCGGGCAGGCCGGCGATGAGATCGAAGCTGATGTTCGTGAAGCCCGACTCGCGCAGGGCGGCGAGCGTGCGGCGCGTGTCGTCGGCGTTGTGCGTGCGGCCCAGACGCTTGAGTTCGCCGTCGTCGAAGGTCTGCGCGCCGAAGCTCGCGCGGTTGACGCCGGCGGCGCGGAAGGCGCGCAGACCTTCGCGCGTGAACGCGCCCGGATTCAACTCCAGAGTCACTTCGGCGTCGTCGGAGATTTTGAAGCGGCGGCGCACGGCGTCGAGCAGGCGCGAGAGCTGCGAGGGCACGAGCAAGCTGGGCGTGCCGCCGCCGAAGTAGATGGTGTCAACCTCGGCGCGCGGCGCGGCGGACGCGAACGCTTCGACCTCGCGCGCGACGGCCCGCACGTACTTTTCGGCCAGCGCGGCCTCGTAAGTCCCCGTCGCGAAGTCGCAGTAGGAGCAGCGCGCGCGGCAGAAGGGGATGTGGATGTAGACTCCGGCTCGGCTCATCAGAGATGTGGAATTATAACACGCCAAGGTTGCGCGCTCGTCGTGTGCGCCGCCGTACAGTCGCGCCGCGCGGCCTGTACGTTTTTCAGAGCGTCGCCGTCGCGCAGTGTACGACTTTAATGTGAGGGCGATGGAACCAAGTGTAGTACCAATGCCGGCGCCCTTCGACTTCGCGCGGCACGCGCACGGCGAACGCGCGGCAAAGTCCGCGTGGTTCCGGCTTCGAGGAGCAGCGCGCGCGCACGACCGGGCCGCTGGCACGTAGATTGTTGGAAGGAGTGTGTACCCTCGTTTGACGAATCGGATGAATGCGCGAGACAAACTCATCAACTCTTTTCGCTGGAAGGTCTCGGCACTCACCCACCGTTTAATTAAGACGGTCACACCGACCTTGGAGGAGAATCATTATGGCAGACGACATGGAAGGAACTGGCGGCGGTAGCACCGGCGGCGGCGGCGGCGCGGGCGGCGGTGGCGGTACTGGCGGCGGCTCGACGGGTGGCGG
>JALZHC010000258.1 GCA_030914105.1 Acidobacteriota bacterium | reverse complement strand
GCGCAGAGGCGGTGCGGCCAGGCCCTACCGGGGCGGCGACGTGCGTTTAGGAAGTGGAGCGGCGGTCGCCGCGGCTTTGAGCCTCGCCGCGTCTGACCGGCATGTGTGGGAAGGCTTTGGTCGGGAGCTTCCCGTCTCGTTCGCTATCTCAGGAGGGCGCGGGCGCGCGGCGCACGCGTGGCGTCTACGGTCGTGCCGCCGCGTAGTCGTCCGCGTCCGTCTTGTCGTCGCTGTGTTCTGAGGCTTGTGCTGGGCGCGTCGGGAAGTCGGCCTCGGAGCATTCAGAGCGTGGCCCTTCGAGCGCAGCTATCATAGACATTTCGGGCGACAAGTCAAGGTCGCGGGCCGCGCTGACAAAAAGTCAGGGCGGCTGACAAAATTTCAGCCGCGTTTGTCACCCGCGCCGCGCCGCGCCGCCTCCCTCCCGCGCCGCCCGCACGCCTTAACTCTAACTCTGTTCAGACACTTGTGGTCGCGCGCGCGTCGCGGTGTCGGTCGCGGTACGGGCCTTGTTAAAGGATTGGCAGCCGGGTGCATGTGCCCGGCGAAAGTTTCAAGGAAGTTTCGACGAGCAAAGGAAGTGAACGGATGGCGCGCGTGATGATTTGCGACGACGACCGTGTGACCGCGGAGGGGCTTGTGGCGGCCCTGCGCGCCGCCGGCCACGAAGCCGAGAGCTGTCGCCACACGATGGACGTTCTGAGGGCTGCCGCCGAAGGCTGCTTCGACCTCATCGCCGTCAGCCTCGACATGGCCGGCTTCGGTCGCAGCGGGGCCGTCGAAGCCCTGAGCGAGATTGCGCCGCGCACCTCGCTCATCGCTATTCACAACCGCCCCTCCGAGATCATGCGCGCGCACGCGCACGCGCGACTCGCCGCCGTCCTGCCGCGCCCCGTCCGCGTTAAGGATTTCATGTACGCCGTCGCCTGCGCTTTGAAAGAGCCGGCAATGGCCGACCCCGCCTGAGGGCTACCCCGAAAGCCCTCTCTCTCTCATGCCAGCGCACGGCCCACGCGCCCGACGCCGAGCAAGCCTCGCGCCCGCAAAACTGAAGACGAACTTTAAGGAGAAGATCAATGAACCGACTGAAGAAGAAACTGGGCATCGCGCCGCTCGTCGCCCTCTGCGTCGTCGCCCTGTGCGGCGCTGCGGCGCTGGCGCAGCTCGCGCCCGCGCAGAAGGGCCGGGCCGAAGTCAAAGTCCAACTGAGCGGCTCGGTTGAGCGCGAAGGCAAGAGCCTCTCGCTCGACCGTGTCGAGAACGTCAAGCCCGGAGAGATTCTGGACTGGCAGATCGTCTCGTCGAACGACGGCACGGGCGCGGCGCGCGACTACAAGGCGGTCGGCCACATCCCCACGGGGACTGTCCTCGTCGACGGCAGCGCCGCCGGAGAGGGTGGCTCAACCGTCACCTACTCGATTGACGGCGGCCAGACCTTCCAGACGCAGCCGATCATCGAGGAGAAGCAGGCGGACGGCACGGTCAAGCGTGTGCCCGCCCCCGTCTCGATGTATACCGAGGTGCGCTACGAGTGGTCGGACGCGCTCGCCGCCGGCGGCAAGCTCTCCGCCTCCTACAAGGTGCGCGTCAAGTAAAACGAAGGACGCCCGCGCGGTCTCAAAGCGGCCAGACTCACGAGTCCCGCCTTTCGGCCAACCTGCCAGAGTAGAGACCGACCAGCGAGTCCCACCGACCACTTTAGAGGAATCGAAAAGATGAAAACGAGAACCAAATCCCCTACGCTCCTGCGCACTCTCTCCGGGGTGCTGCTCGCCGTCGCCGCGCTGTGCATGATCGCGGCACCGGCGCTCGGGCAGACCACCAGCGGGGGCACGCAGATTCAGAACCGCGCCTCGGCCACCTACTCCGACGGCTCGAACAGCTATTCGGTCGTCTCCAACACCGTCACCGTCACGGTCGCCAACGTCGCCGGTCTGACGATCACGCCCGACGGCGGCTCAATCCCCACGGTCGTCGCCGGCCAGACCAGCGTTGACTTCACCTTCACCGTCACCAACACGAGCAACTTCGCCACGCAGGTTCGCTTCCCCGCACTCGGCGCGGCCATCGTCCCCAGCAGCAACGTCACGGTGACGGGTGCCGTCATTGACGTGAACGGCGACGGCTACGGGCCGGGCGACACAGACATCCTCGGCAACAACCAGCCGGTGCTCTACCCCGGCAGCTCGCCTTATCTCGCGCGCAACGCCTCGTTCAACGTCGTCGTGCGCGTCAACGTGAGCGCCAGCGCGGCAGCCGGCTCGACCGTCGGCGTCACGCTCGGCGACGCTTCGGGCGACAACGTGGCCTCGAACGGCTCCGCTGCGGAAGTCCGCACGTCCGTCCCTTCGGGCTCCACGCTCTCCGGCTCGGAGTCCGAGGCCATCGGCAGCATCTCGACGACGGTTGAGAACGACGCGCAGCTCCGCGTTGACCTCACCGTCCCCGCAGGCCCCGTCGCTTTAGGCTCGAACATCACCTACGACGTGACGGCCCGCAACACGGGCGCGCGCCCCATCGCCGCGCAGACCTTACAGGGCGGCCCCGCCGGCTCGAACACGGGCGTCTTCGTCGTCGTGCCCATCCCCGTCGGAACGGTCTTGCAGTCCGTGCCCGCGCCGCCCGCGGGCGTGACCGTGCTCTACTCGACCTCGGCGCTCGGCGCAGACCCCGCGCCCGGCGATCCGCCGCTCTCCGGCCCGCTCTCTTCGGCGGTGACCTGGACGACCACCGCGCCCTCGCCGCTCTCTTCGACGACGCGCGTGGCCTTCCGCCTGAACAGCGGCAACCCGCTCACCAACGGCGCGTCCGTCGCGGGCCTCGACCTCGTGCTCACGGTGCAGACGGGCATCAACGCCTCGACGCCCATCTACGGCATCGCCGAAATGTTCGGACGCAACAGCCTCGGCACGATGCTCACGGATCAGTCCGACGAGCCTTCCGCCCAGGTGAGCAACAAGGGCGACGGCAACGCCAACTTCAACGAGCCGCGCTTCGGCACCGACTCGGTGAGCGCCACGCAGGGCTACCGCCTGCCGACGACGCTGACGCAGGTCGGCTCGGTGCTCATCGGCCCGTCGGGCGCGCCCGCCGCGGTCGGCCCGACCGACAATAATAACGACTACACCAACAAGTCGGTCGCGCCCGCGGCCATCGCCGGGCTGTCGCAGCTCAACACGCTCGCCTCGGCTGCGAGCGTCGACTTCACCAACACGGTGCAGAACACGGGCAACGCCGACGACACGTTCACGTTCACCGCGCCCACCGTTCCCACCGGCTTCACCGTCGCCATCAGCACCAACGGCGGGACGAGCTTCACGACCGTTTCGGGCGGCGGCAGCACCACGCTCGCCGTCCCGTTCGGCGGCACGGCCAACATCATCGTGCGCGTCACGGCTCCGGCCGGCACAGCCGTCTTGCAGTCGGGCGGATTCAGCACCACCATCCGCGCCACCTCCGGCATCACCGCCGCGCAGAAGAACGACACGCTCGACAACCTCTATACGGGCTTCCTGAAGCTCGTGAAGAGCTTTACCGTCATCAACGCGACGGGCGTGGGCGCGGCCACCGACCCCGTCCCCGGCGCAGACATCGAGTACACGGTCGCCTACTCGAACATCTCGACGGGCGGCGGCGGCGCGGGCTGCGTCAACCTGGTCGCCTCCAGCGTCGTCATCAGCGAGGACGGCGGCTCGGCCCCGAACAACTGGGCGACGAACACCACGCAGGTGGTCGCGCCCACCGGCCCGAACCCGTCCGACACCAACTCGACCGGCACGCCCGGCACAGTCACCGACAACAGCAACAACCCGGTCACGTCGACGACGACCTTCCTGAAGGACGCCGTCCCGAACCTCCAGCCCGGCGCTAACGGAACCTTCAAGTTCCGCCGCCGGATTAACTAACAAGAATGAAGGCGGAAGGATGAAGGATGAAGGCGTGATGCAAAAACAGCTCGCTTCAATCCGACACCCTTCATCCTTCCGCCTTTATCCTTCATCCTTCGCTCTCTGATCTTCTCCATGACTAACGCCCGCCCCCGCAGTCTCATCTGCGCGCTCGCGCTCACGCTCGTCGCCGCCCTCGCGGCGAACGGCGGGGCCTTGCGCGCCGACGGGACGACGGCGGCGGGCGTTACGATTTCCAACCGCGCCGAAGCGACCTACATCGGCACGGACGGCGAGGGCTACGAGACGGTCTCGCCGACCGTCTCGGTCACGGTGCTCACGGTCGCCGCCGTCACCGTCACCCCCGACGAGACCGAACCCTCGGCCACGGTCGCGCCCGGCGAGCGCGTCGTGCGCCCCTTCCGCGTCTGCAACACCGGCAACACGCCCGACTTCTACACCATCGCCTCGGCGGACGTGAGCGCCCCCGCCGCGCTCGTCTCGCTCCACTTCGACGCCGACGCCTCCGGCACAGTCACAGACTCAGACCACCCCGTTACCCTCGGCACGACGATGAGTCCGCGCCTCGCGCGCGGCGAGTGCACAAGCGTGCTCGCCACCGTCGACGCGGGACAGGGGACGCAGGGCCAGCAGTTCATCATCAAGCTCGTCGCGCGCTCCAGTGTCGCCGACGCGCTCAACGCGGGCGCGCAGGACTCAGGCATAATCGTCAACACCTACGGCAAGGGCGCGCGCTTCTCCTCGCCCGACAACCCGGCACTCCCGCCCCTCAAGCTCGTCGAAGGCCACGACCGCGTCACGTCCTCTTCGGGGCAGGCGCTCCACTACACCATCTCCTTCCGCAACAGCGGCGACGTGCCCGCGCGCAAGGTCGTCATGCATGACGACCTGCCCGACGGACTCGAATACGTCGCCGGCACTCTGCGACTGAACAACCGCGCTCTCTCGGACGCCGACGACTCGGACGAAGGATCGGTCGTCGCGCGCCGCGTCGAGGTTCACCTCGCGCAGGTCGCCGTCGGCGAGCTGGTCGAGGTCGACTTCCAGGCGCGCGTCAGCTCCGCGGTCGCGCACGGCACCGGCGTCGTCAACAGCGCGACCGTCGCCGCCGACAACGCGCCTGCCGCCGCGAGCACCAACGCCACCGCGGTCGTTAACCCCTTCGGCATCGTCTACGAGGGCCACAGCGCCGGCACGCCCGTCGCGGGCGCGCGCGTTGCGCTGCTCGCCGACTCGAATGGCGACGCGGGCGTCGTGCTCGACTCGAACACAGGCTCCGACCCGAACAACTCGAACGCCAACCCCTTCGCCTCCGACGCGCAAGGCCGCTTCAGCTTCTCGCTCGCGCCCGCGCAGCTCGGCACGCCGCAAGCGCCCGCGCGCTACTTCCTCAACGTCACCGCCGGAGGGTTCCGCGCGCGCCTCATCGAGACCGACATCACGCCCGACGCCTCCGGCTCCGGCCTCTTCACACTCGGCGTGCGCTCGCTCGACGGCCAGCCCGTCGCCAAGGACGGAAGCTTTGAGGTCACCGAGAGCGCGGTTGAGATCGGGCACCTCGCGGCCTACGCGCTCAACATCCCCGTCTTCGAGAACGCGGCGCTTGAGATCACGAAGTCAGCCGACCGCCCCTCGGTGGACATCGGCGACACCGTGACCTACCGCGTCGAGGTGCACAACGCGACGGCCGTTGCCGCCGACGACGTAAGCGTGCGCGACCTTCTGCCGCCCTCCTTCATCTACGCCGAAGGCACGGCGCTGCTCGATTCGCCGCCCGACACGGCCCGCAGCGTCAGCGTCGAGACTTCAGCCGACGGCACGCTCGCTTTCCGACTGGGCCGCGTGCTCGCGGGCGCGCGCGCGCTTTTGACTTATCGCGTGCGCGTCGGCGCGAACGCGCGCGAGGGCGACCAGTTCAACTCGGCTTCCGCTGCGGGCACGCTCGCCACCGGCGAGCGTGTGTCTACCCCCCAGGCGCGCGTCTCCGTGCGCGTCCGCAGCGGCCTCTTCTCGAC
>JALZHC010000837.1 GCA_030914105.1 Acidobacteriota bacterium | reverse complement strand
CTTCCGGGCAGGTGCTTCGTCAGGAGGCTGTAGACCCCGGAGCACCCGCGGGCGGCAAATTCAGAGCGGGCGGGGGCGGGTAAGGCGTTGATTTTAAGGCGGCGAGGCGGCGCGGCGCGGGCAAGCCGGGCGGCACGGTTGTGCATCTAAGTGACAACCCGGTTTGCATCTGGGGGAGAAATAGAGAATAGTAGAAAAAGGTTAACAAACGGTCGAACGCGCCGGGTCGCTAGGGTCGCCGCTGCTTGAAACGGGCGGCGGAGGCGTGCCGGGCCGGGCGCGCGCGGCCACTTTTAGCGAAGACACTTTTAAGAGAAGGAAGAGTAATGGCGAAGAATCTAGTGGTGGTCGAGTCGCCCGCGAAGGCGAAGACGATTGGCAAGTATCTGGGTTCGGACTACCGCGTGATGGCCTCCATCGGCCACATCAAGGACTTGCCGTCGAAGGGCCTGGGCGTCGACGTGCAGAACAATTTCGAGCCGACCTACGAGGTCATCCCCGACGCGAAGAAGCGCAACAACCGCAAGATCGTCTCCGAGCTGAAGAGCGCCGCGCGAGAGGCCGAGGCCATCTATCTCGCCGCCGACCCAGACCGCGAGGGCGAGGCCATCTGTCAGCACCTCGCCGAAGAGATCGTCCCGAAGCGCCCGAAGAAGCCTCACTTCCGCGTGATGTTCAACGAGATCACGAAGCGCGCCGTGCAGGAGGCTTTCAAGGAGCCGAAACAGATTGACGAGAACCTCGTCAACGCGCAACAGGCGCGGCGCGTGCTCGACCGGCTCGTCGGCTACAAGGTCTCGCCGCTTCTGTGTCGAACCATCGGCGGGCGTCTCTCGGCGGGGCGCGTGCAGTCGGTCGCGCTGCGCATGGTCGTCGAGCGCGAGCGCGAGATTGAGAACTTCGTCAAGACCGAGTATTGGACAATCGCCGCGAACCTCTCAGCCAAGCTTCCGCCTGCGTTTGACGCGCGGCTCCTCAAGGTCGGCGAGCAGACCGTTAAGACTTCAAACTTCGATCAGGACATCAGGAAGAACGAAATCCTCATCGGCAACGAGGAGCAGGCGCGCGCCATCGTCGCCGAAGCCGAGCGCCAGCAGTTCGTCGTCTCGGAAGTGACGACGAAGGAGCGCCGCCGCAACCCCGTCCCGCCCTTCATCACTTCAAAATTGCAGCAGGAGGCTTCGCGCAAGCTCGGCTTTCCCGTCAAGAAGGCGATGATGGTCGCGCAGAAGCTCTACGAGGGCGTGGAGCTTGGCGCGGAAGGCTCGGTCGGCCTCATCACCTACATGCGCACCGACTCGACGCGTGTCTCCGAGGCTGCGCTCGGCGAGGCGCGCGACTTCATCAACGCGCAGTACGGCGCGGCCTACCTTCCGGAGAAGGCCGTCCACTACCGCTCGAAGAAGGACGCGCAGGACGCGCACGAGGCCATCCGCCCCACGGACGTTTCGCGCACGCCCGATGCGGTCGCGCGTTACCTGAGCAAGGATGAGCTGAAGCTCTACCGGCTTGTCTGGCAGCGCTTCGTCGCCTCGCAGATGAACCCGGCCATCTACGACCAGACGACGATTGACATCGAGGCGGGCCGCTTCCTCTTCCGCGCCACCGGCTCAGTTCTGAAGTTCGACGGCTTCCTCAAGGTCTACGAAGAGGGGCGCGACGAGAAGGCCGAGGACGAGAGCGAAGAGGCCGCGCGCAAGCTCCCGCTCGTCGAGCGCGGAGAAAATTTAAAGCTCAACGGCGTCACGCCCGAACAGCACTTCACGGAGCCTCCGCCGCGCTACACCGAGGCGACTCTGGTGAAGGCGCTCGAAGAGAAGGGCATCGGCCGCCCCTCGACTTACGCGGCCATCATGACGACGATTCAGGATCGAGAGTACGTCGAGCGCGTCGAGAGCCGCTTCCACCCGACGGCCCTCGGCATGACTGTGAACGACCTCCTGGTCGAGGGCGGCTTCGACGACCTCTTCAACGAATCCTACACGGCGCGCATGGAGCAGGAGCTTGACGAGATCGAGGAAGGAAAGCTCAAGTGGACTGACGCGCTCTCGGAGTTCTACGAGAAGTTCGCGCGCGACATCAAGGCTTTCGAGACTTACGTGAAGGGGCGCAAGCGCGAGGCCATCCCGACCGACGAAGTGTGCGAGAACTGCGGCTCGCCGATGGTCATCAAGCTCGGCCGCTTCGGACAGTTCCTCGCCTGCTCGAATTATCCTGAGTGCCGGACGACGCGCGAGGTCGCAAAGCCCGCGGCTGCCGACGGCGACGGCGCGAAGGCCGAAGGGGCGTCGGGCGCGGACGGCGGTGCGGACGCGGTCGAAGAGACGTGCGAGCTGTGCGGCAAGCCGATGGCGATGAAGCGCGGACGCTTCGGCCCCTTCCTCGGCTGCACGGGTTATCCTGAGTGCCGAAACATTCGACGCGTCTCGAAGAAGACCGGCGCGGTCGCGCCCGCGCC
>JALZHC010000257.1 GCA_030914105.1 Acidobacteriota bacterium | reverse complement strand
GCGCAAGGGTGACCGCAGGCTTCTTTGCGACGCTGGGGGCGCAGGCCGCTCTCGGACGTACCTTTCACCCGGACGAAGAGCGCCCCGGAACCGAGCGCGTCGTCGTCCTCAGCCACGGATTCTGGGTCAGTCATCTGGCCGCCAACCCCGAAGTGATCGGCCACGCGCTCAAGCTAAGCGGCACGAGCTACACAATCGTCGGCGTGATGCCCGAAGCTTTCGATTTCCCTGCGCGGGATGTGCAAGTGTGGACAGCCTTTCAGTTAGAGCCGCCCGCGCGTCGCGGGCCATACTTCTTCAACGGAGTGGCGCGCTTGAAGGATGGCTTGACAATCGAGCAGGCGCGCGCCGAGAGCACGTCAATGCGCTCTACGCTCTCTGGCGAAAAGTTTGATTTCAATTTCCTGCCGCTCAATGAGTTCATTTTCGGTGACGTGCGCCCGGCTCTGTTGGTTTTGCTCGTGGCTGTGACCATCGTGCTGCTGATTGCGGCGGCAAACGTCGCCAATCTGCTGCTGGCGCGCGCGGCCTCGCGTGAGAAAGAGATTTCCATCCGCGCTGCGCTCGGCGCAAGCCGTGGGCGCATCGTCCGGCAACTGTTGTCCGAGAGCTTGTTGCTTGCGCTTCTGGGCGGCGTGCTGAGCGTGCTGCTGGCCGTGTGGGGCGTTGACCTCTTCGTCGCGCTCAGCCCGCCCGGCACGCCGCGCGTCCACGAAATCCGCGCCGACGCGTGGGTCTTCGGCTTCACCTTCCTGGTCTCTCTGGCCACCGGCGTCGTCTTCGGACTGCTGCCGGCGCTCCAGTCCTCGAAGACAGACCTGCAAGGCGCGCTCAAAGAGGGCGGGCGCAACCGCCTGAGCGGCGCGGGCCGCAGTCGTCTGCGCGGCCTTCTGGTCGTGGCCGAGGTTGCCTCGGCCATGATCCTGCTCGTGGGCGCGGGCCTGCTTTTGCAGAGCTTCGCGCGGCTGCGCCAGGTCAATCCGGGCTTCGACACGGCGAACATACTCACGTTGCAACTCTCGCTGCCGCCGTCGAAGTACAAGGACGAGGCACGGCAGGCCGACTTCCTGCGACAAGTCCTCCGGCGCGTCGAGACGCTGCCGGGCGTGCGCGCGTCGGGCGCGGTCGCAGGGCTGCCGCTCGGCGGCAACTTCGCCTCGCGCTACTTCGAGATCGAGGGCCGCCCGCCGCGCCCCGCCGGCGAAGGACTCAACGCCAACTTCAACCTCGCCAGCCCCGGCTACTTCCGCGCGCTCGGCGTCCCCCTCGTCAGCGGACGCCAGTTCGACGAGCGCGACGCGGCGGGCGCGCCCGAAGTGGTCGTCATCAACGAGACGATGGCGCGGCGCTTCTGGCCGGACGAAAACCCTCTGGGGAAGCGCCTGCGAATCGCGAACAACCCCTGGCGCACGGTCGTCGGCGTGGTCGCCGACGTGAAGAACGACGGCCTCCGCGCCGAGCCGAAGCCGGAGATGTTCTACCCGCTGCTTCAGGAGCCGCTCCCCTTCATGACCCTCGTCGTGCGCACCGACGCCGACCCGAAGTCGCTCGCCACCACGGTCGCGCGCGAGGTACGCGCCGTAGACCCGGACGAGCCGGTCTACGACGTGAAGACGATGGACGAGCGCCTGGCCGAGTCGGTCTCTCCGCAACGGCTGACGACGCTCCTGGTGGTCGCCTTCGCGGCCCTCGCCATGACGCTCGCGGGCGTGGGCATCTACGGCGTCATCTCCTACTCGGTCGCGCAGCGGACGCACGAGATCGGTATCCGCCTGGCGCTCGGCGCGCAGAAGGGCGATGTGCTCCGCCTCATCCTTCGGCAGGGGCTACTTCTGACTCTCGTCGGCATCGGTCTCGGCCTCGCCGGCGCGTTCGCACTGACCCGCTTGATGTCTGGCCTGCTCTACGGCGTCACGGCCACAGACCCCTTGACGTTCGCGTGCGTGGCCGCCGTGTTAACCGCGGTGGCGCTCGCGGCCTGCCTGCTGCCTGCACGCCGGGCGACGAAAGTTGACCCGATGGTGGCTCTCAGGTACGAGTAGCTGCGCGGTAAGAGTAGCGGCGCGGCGGCCCTTCGTGTGAGGCGCGTCCGATTCCGGCGATGATGAAAAATTGAAATCCTGCTGCTGAAGAGAGAAGGGAAGCGCAAGGGATTGCGGATTGAGGCGGTCACTCCTCAATCCGCAATTTCATTTCGGGTGCAAAAACCGCGCCCGGATGAAGGTTGAAATTCAAGAAAGCGCGAAGTCGGGTTTGCGTAACTCTCGCAAAAGAGCTACACGGTGGGATGAATCTGGCCGCGGGAAGGATTTATATATGCAGGCGGGCCGATGCCGGCTGTGAAGGGCGTTTGTCATTCATGCCCCTCTTGCCCGCTGCGGCGCACGGCGATAGCGCAGCCGCCGAAGGCCCGAACATTTTCCTTGAACTCGTCGGGCCGTTTTCGCAGGCAGTGTTATCTAAACAGATCGTACAATTTCTCGTCAGCTCGGAATGCCGGAATTCATGAGTCCGTCGCCGTGAATTACGAACTGATCCGTCAAGACGAATTCGAGCGCGCGGCCATGCCGCACACGGGGCGTCTCTTGCGCGCCGCCATGCGGATTACCCAGGAACGCGCCGCCGCGGAAGACCTGGTACAGGAAACGCTCTTGCGCGCCTGGCGTGCTTTCGATCAGTTCGAGCGCGGCACCAACTGCAAAGCGTGGTTGTTCCGAATCATGCTGAACGTCTCCAGCAAGAGCCAACGCAGCGCCCAGGCAAAGCCGTCGCCGCTCCCGCTCGACGGGCGCGAACCTGCCGGAGTGATTCCCTTGAGGCCGCCGCAATTGACCGCCGCAGAGGTCTCGTCGGCGCTCGACTCGTTATCGGCGGAGCACCGGCTGGTGCTGATTCTGGCGGTGGTCGAAGGTTTCACTTGCAAAGAGATTGCCGGCATCTGTTGCCTGCCCATAGGCACCGTGATGTCCCGACTCAGCCGCGGGCGCGCAGAACTGCGCCAACTGTTGCTCCACTCACAGCGGGAAGAGCGCCCGACGGCGAATGCCGCTAATTCTGCCTGAACCGAAAAGCTGATGAACTGTAGCGAGATACAATTTCTCATGCCGCTTTACCTGTCGAGCGAGCTCGATGCGACGCCGATGTTCGACTTCGAGCTACACCTGCGGCAGTGCGCCGCGTGCGCAAGAGAGCTTGAAGACGCACGACGGTGCGACGATTTGCTGCGTGAAGCATTCAACCAACAGTCGCTCGACGCCGAAGAGTTGCGCAGACGCGTCAGAACCCAAATCTCCAAAACTAAGCGGCGACGATTTCTATTCCGCCGGCCACTTTACACGCTGCCAATCGCGGCCTCTTTGCTCGTCGCCGTCGCCCTGGGAATCTTCACCGTTTTGCCGGGCAACTCTTCTCAGACAGTCTATGCCGCGGCCCGCGATGACCATTACAGAGAAGTCGTCGAACGCGAGCCGCGTCCGTGGCGCGAAACACCGGATGAGATAAAAGAGTTCGTGCGCGAGGAGCTCGGCGACGCAGACTTTCTCAACCACCTCACGCCCGACGGCTATCAGCTCAAGCAGGCGCTTCACTGCATTCTGTTGCACCAACCATACGTCCATCTTGTTTACCAGAACGGCGCGCGGGAGGTCTCCATATTCGTGCGACGCAGGGACGCCGAGCTTCCCGGCACGGCGTTGGAAGTCGCAAACGGCTGCGCCTTAGACGCCGCGACCGTCAACCAATTCGAGGTCGCCGGATTTCAGTCCGAGAAATACACGGTGTTAGTGGTGAGCGATCTACCGCGCGCGGAAAGTTTGCGGATCGCCAGAAGAGCCGCCGTCGGTCTGGCGTGAACAGAATTCAAACGAAGAACACGATAGATCAAACACAGGAGGCCGCGAGCAGAATGATGACCAAGCGATTTTTCGTGTTCCTGCTTGTGTGCGCGTTAGTCGCACTGCCGACAATCGTCAGCGCCGATGACACGGCATTGAGCGGCGCAGACGCGAGCGTGCCGCCTGTGGCGGCTCCAGGCAGTTTGCCGGGCGCAGTTTTTCGCGACTGCCCCGTCTGCCCCGAGATGTTGGTGATTCCGGCGGGCAGTTTCACTATGGGATCGTCTGCGGCGGAAAAATCCTGGGCGGTGAGTCACGGCGCGACGCCGGAATCGGTTTCCGATGAAGCGCCGCAACACAAAGTTTCGCTGCACGCCTTCGCCCTGGGCAAGTACGATGTGACGCGAAGCGAATACGCGGCGTTTGTGCGGGAGGCGGGCCGGCCCACGGAGGTTGGATGCTACGACAACGGCAATCCGCACTCGCCCAGACGTGCGGGCGCGAGTTGGCAGAATCCCGGCTTTAGTCAGACTGAGCGCGACCCTGTGGTCTGCGTTAGTTGGCAGGATGCCCAAGCCTACGTCGCCTGGCTTAATCGCAAGACCCGCCGTGCCGGGTCTGCCTCCGTTAACAACCCCTACAGGCTGCCGAGCGAAGCGGAGTGGGAGTATGCGGCGCGCGCGGGGACGACCACGCGGTTCTGGTGGGGCGAAGATGACGGCGCTGCCCCCGCCCATGCCTGGTACAAGGAGAATTCCGGCGGTCGAATGCACCCGGTTGGTTTGAAGCCGGCGAACCCTTTCGGTCTTTACGACATGGCGGGTAACGTCTGGCAGTGGACGCAAGATTGCTACGCCGAGAGTTACGCCAACGCGCCGACGGATGGAAGCGCAGCCGAAACAGGAGACACCTGCCTTCGCGCCGACCGAGGCGGCTCTTGGTACTACCCCGCCTGGCTCCTACGCTCAGCCACACGCGAGAGAAACCCTGCCGGCTATCGGGACACGGTCATGGGGTTCCGCGTTGCCAAGACGCTCCCGTGAAGCGCGTCAAGTGTCCTGACCAGGTACTGTCATGAAACAAACGCGAACCTTCTCGCCTTCGGCGGTACTCATCTGTACCGTGCTCGCCTTCGGACAGATCGCCGGCAGCGACAGCGCGGCGAGTGCGCCTCAGGCTCAAACATCGCAGCGGCCTCCGGCTCCTCGTGTCGTTGACCTGAAAGCGTCCGACGGGATAATTCTGAAGGCGACCTACTTTGCCTCCCTCAGACCCGGCCCCGGCCTGCTTCTGTTCCATCAGAGCAACCGGACGCGGAAGGATTGGGACGGCGTGGCCGCGCAACTGTCGGCGGCAGGAATCAACACGCTCACCGTCGATTCGCGCGGGTACGGCGAGAGCGGCAAGTCCGGCAACGGGACAGAGCCGAACCGGGAGCAGGCAAAGCGGCAATGGGCAGACGACCTTGAGACGGGGTTTCAGTATCTGGTGTCGCAGCCGGGAGTCCGACGCGATGTGGTAGGCGTCGGCGGGGCCGGGGCGCTCGGCGTCCTGAATGCGGTCGAGGCGGCGCGCCGACATCCGGCAGAGGTCAAGTCGCTGGTCTTGCTTTCGGGCGAGACCCTTCGGGACGGCATACAATTCCTGCGGCAGGCGTCGCAACTGCCGGAACTGTTCGTCGTCGCCGACGACGACGAATACCCGCCGACGGTCGAGGCGATGGAACTGCTCTACGTCAATGCCTCCAGCCCGAGCAAGAAGTTCGTACACTACTCCGCGGCGAAAGAGGCTCCGTGGCTTTGGTATGAGCCGGTGGATGTCGGCAGAGTCCCCGCCACCGGCGGCCACGGAACCGACCTGTTCAAAGGCCACCCGGAACTGCCCGGCCTCATCGTGGACTGGTTCGTGACGACGCTCGTCAAGACGCCGGGGCACGCGCCGGCAGACACCCTGGCCTCCGCTTCAATCATCGAGCAGATCGAGACGCCCGGCGGAGTCGCGCAGGTCGCGCAAAGACTGACGGAGGCCCGGCGGAGCGACCCCGCGGCGCAGTTGTTCCCGGAGATTACCGTCAGCATCATCGGCCAGGACT
>JALZHC010000256.1 GCA_030914105.1 Acidobacteriota bacterium | reverse complement strand
CCTACGTCAAGGGAATGTACCCGAACCCCGGCACGCTCCACGCCTGGAAGTACGTCTACATCGAGCACGACCAGGCGAAATGGGATAAGCAGATGCCCGACATGACTTCGGACGAGCTGGCCCAGGCAGACTCGAAGGAGTAGACCGAAGAGATGTTCCGCTTCATCGTCCGCCGCCTGATTGTCACCGTCCCGATGGTGCTCATCGTCATCACTCTGACGTGGGGACTCATCCGCCTCGCGCCGGGCAACTTCTACTCGACCGACAAGAAGCTACCGCCCGCCATCGAGAAGAACATCCGCGCCAAGTACGGGCTGGACAAGCCCTGGTACGTGCAGTACGGCAAGTTGATGTGGGGCATCCTGCGGCTCGACTTCGGCAACTCGCTCAAGTACGAGAACGAGACCGTCAACGACATCCTCCGCCGCACGCTCCCGGTCTCGGTCACCATCGGCATACTCGCCTACCTGCTCGCGCTCGTCGTCGGCATTTTCTTCGGCACGCTCGCGGCCTTGAAGCCGAACTCGAAGCTCGACTACGCCTCGATGGCACTGGCGATGCTCGGCATCTCCCTGCCG
The DNA here is from genome assembly GCA_030914105.1 of Acidobacteriota bacterium. Classification (GTDB taxonomy): domain Bacteria; phylum Acidobacteriota; class Blastocatellia; order Pyrinomonadales; family Pyrinomonadaceae; genus QHXN01. Next base: position 5,383 of record JALZHC010000256.1, on the reverse strand, counting down.
AACTTCGTGCTCGGCCCGCTGCTCGTCCTCGCCTTATCGCTCTCGCTCTACTGGCTGCCGCCCGCGCGCTGGAACGGCTTTCCCTCATGGAATCTCGTGCTGCCGGTCTTGACGCTCTCGGCCATCTACATGGCCTACATCGCGCGCCTGACGCGCGCCGGAATGCTCGAAGTGCTGCGCTCGGACTACATCCGCACGGCGCGCGCCAAGGGCCTCAGCGAGCGTGATGTCGTCATCCGCCACGCGCTGCGCGGGGGGCTTCTGCCCGTCGTCTCGTTTACCGGCCCGGCGCTCGCGATTCTGATTTCGGGCACCGTCGTCGTCGAGCGCATCTTCGCCATGCCGGGACTGGGCAACTACTTCATCAACGCGAACCTGAACCGCGACGAGCCGCTCATCATCGGCATCGTCGCCTTCATCTCCATCGCCGTGCTCATCTTCAACCTGGCGGTCGACATCGCCTACGCTTTCATTGACCCGCGCATACGTTATTGAAGCCATGAGTGAAGAGAGAACGCCGAAGGTGCCGACGGAAGAGGGACGCGGGGCCAGCGCCCCGCGAGATGTGGGCGACCCTGCGCTTACGCCGCGCGGCACGCCCGCACGCCCGCCCGTCAGCGCGCGCGAAGGCGACGAGATTCACCCCTTCCCAGAAACTGCGGTTGGCGAGGGCGACGTGCGCTCAGCCGCGCCGACGGGTGAGGCCGAGCATGGGACTTCGCTCTGGAAGGACGCCTGGCATCGTCTGCTCAGGAACAAGCTGGCGGTCTTCGGCATGGTCGTCGTCGGCCTCATCATCCTCGCCTCGGTCTTCGGCCCCATCATTATCAAAGCCACGACCGGCTACACCTACGACTTCATCCCGCCCGACTCGAAGCTTGTCCAGTCGTTCCCGCCCTTCACCTCGCCCGACGGCCACTTCTCCTGGGCGCACCCGATGGGCACCGACAGCGAGGGGCGCGACCTTCTGGCGCGCGTGCTTCAGGGCGGGCGAATCTCTCTGATGGTCGGACTCATCTCGACCATCGTCTCGCTCATCATCGGGGTGGCGTGGGGCGCGACCGCAGGCTACCTGGGCGGCAAGGTTGACGACGTGATGATGAGGATCGTGGACGTGCTCTACGCCATCCCTTACATGATGATCGTCATCGTGCTGCTGGCCTTCTTCGGCGCCACGTCGCCGCTGAACCAGATATTCCTCCTCTTCGCGGCGCTCGGCGCGGTCTCGTGGCTGACGATGGCGCGCATCGTGCGCGGGCAGATCATCTCGCTCAAGAACCAAGAGTACGTGCTTGCAGCACGCGCCGGCGGAGTCTCGACGCCGAAGATCATCTTCCGCCATCTGGTTCCGAACGCGCTCGGCCCCGTCATCGTCTACGCGACTTTGACCGTCCCGTCGGTGATGTTGTCGGAGGCGTTCCTTTCCTTCCTCGGCCTCGGCGTGCAAGCGCCCTACGCCTCCTGGGGGAGCCTCGCACAGTACGGTATCCAGAACATCGCAATCTTCCCCTGGCAGCTCATCTTCCCCGGCGTGACGATGGCGCTGACGCTCTTCTCACTGAACTTCCTCGGCGACGGTCTGCGCGACGCCTTAGACCCGCAGATGCGGAAATTTTAAAGGCAGTGATAAGTGATGAGTGATAAGTGATAAGTAAAGCGCAGGCGGTTTTTCTTATCACTTATCACTCATCACTCGAAAGATATGAGCGGCGACAACGGCAACCTACTTTCGGTCAGAGACCTTCGGACGTACTTCGAGACGGAGGACGGCACCGTGCGGGCCGTCGACGGCATCAGCTTCGACCTGAAGCGCGGCGAGACGCTGGGGATAGTCGGCGAGTCAGGGTCGGGGAAGTCTGTGACGAACCTCTCCGTCATCCGTCTGATTCCGAGTCCGCCGGGCCGCATCGTCTCCGGCGAGGTGCTCTTCCACGGGCAGGACATTCTGAGCCTGCCGGCGGAGGATGTGCGCCGCATCCGCGGCAAGCGCATCAGCATGATCTTCCAGGACCCGATGACCTCGCTCAACCCCTTCATGCGAATCTCGCGGCAGCTCATGGAGATCACGCAGCTCCACCTCGGACACACCAGAGAGCAGGCTTACGAGCACGCCGTCCGTATGCTCGAAACTGTCGGCATCCCCGAAGCGCGCGCCCGCGCCGACAGCTACCCGCACGAGTTTTCGGGCGGCATGCGACAGCGTGTGATGATCGCGATGGCGCTCTCCTGCGAGCCGGAGCTGCTGATCGCCGACGAGCCGACGACCGCGCTCGACGTGACCATCCAGGCGCAGATACTCGAACTCATCAAGAAGCTCAAAGAGGAGACGGGCACCAGCGTCATCCTCATCACGCACGACCTCGGCGTCGTCGCGGGCATGACCGACCACATCATCGTCATGTACGCCGGCAAGATTTTCGAGCAGGCCCAGACGCGCGAGCTGTTCGCCGCGCCCGGCAACCCTTACACGAAGGGGCTGCTCAAGTCTGTCCCCGACCCCGCGCACGAAGAAGGCACGGAGCTTTACCAGATTCCGGGCCTCCCGCCCGACGTTTCGCGCCTGCCCACAGACCAGTGCCCCTTCGCCGAGCGCTGCTACCGCGCCGAGGAGATTTGCCGCCGCGAGTTCCCGCCCTTCGTCCAGTTGGGCGCGGAGCACTTCTCGCTCTGCCACTTCGCCGCAGAGGTCTACGCAGAGTCGCTCGCCGAGCGCGAGCGAAAGAGCGCGCCGACGGACGAGGGTAAAACGATGGCGACGGGCGCGCGCGTTAACTCTCAATCTAACACCGCCGGGGCCGGCACGCCGGAGACTCCGGAGCAAGGGGGGGCGAGCCTTTGACGATGGGTGGAGTGCAGGATGGCGGCGGGTCGAGGATGCCGCAGCCGCTCATGTCCGAGGGCGCGGGCGAGCCTCTCATCGCCATCCGCGACCTGAAGGTTCACTTCGACCTCGGCGGCGGGTCGGCGCTCGAACGCCTGGCCGGCGGCGCGAGCGTCCGCCGCGTCGTCAAGGCCGTGGATGGCGTCTCGATTGACATCTTCCCCGGCGAGACTCTGGGGCTTGTGGGCGAGTCGGGCTGCGGTAAGTCAACCCTGGGCCGCGCACTCCTTCGCCTGACCGAGCCGACCGGCGGGCACGCCTTCTACCGCGGGCGCGACCTCGCCGGCCTCTCGAAGCGCGAGCTGCGAAGACATCGCCGACACCTCCAGATGATCTTCCAGGACCCTTACGCTTCCTTGAACCCGCGCATGACCGTCTCGCAGATCATCGCCGAGCCGATTGACACCTTCGGGCTGGCGGGCGGGCGGGACGAGCGCGAGTCGCGCGTGCGCGAGCTGATGCAGACCGTCGGTCTCAGCCCTCGATTCCTGAAGCGTTACCCGCACGAGTTTTCGGGCGGCCAGCGGCAGCGCATCGGCATTGCGCGCGCGCTCGCGGCAGACCCCGACTTCGTCGTCGCCGACGAGCCGATCTCCGCCCTCGACGTTTCCATACAGGCGCAGATCATGAACCTGATGGAGCGGCTTCAGCGCGAGAGGAAGTTAACCTACCTCTTCATCTCGCACGACCTGCGCGCCATTCGCCACGTCTCCGACCGCGTGGCCGTGATGTATCTCGGAAAGCTCGTCGAGGTCGCCGACGCGAAGGTCATCTACCGCGACCCCCTCATGCCCTACACGAAGGCTCTCATCTCCGCCGTCCCCGTCCCCGACCCTCTGATCGAGGCGAAGCGAGAGCGCATAGTTCTTCAAGGCGACGTGCCCTCGCCGATCAACCCGCCCGCGGGCTGCCGCTTTCACACGCGCTGCCCCTGGGCGATTGAGGCCTGCCGGGAGGTCGTGCCCCCGCTCGCGGAGATCAAGCCGAACCACTTCGCGGCCTGCATCCGCATCAGCCCGGAAGAGCCGGACATCGAAAAGGTCGCGCCGGGCGACGCGCCGGGCCTTCGGAACCCCGGTCGGGTCATCGAGCAGTGAAATTCCCCCGTCATTAGTCGTTTAAACAAGGGTGTCAGGCCGCAAACCCCCCTCCCGCGTGCCGAGGTGGTGTTTGAGTCCCGTTAAGCCCTTGTTTGTTGACGTGCGGACAAATATACTGCGTGCGGAGGAAGAGAGCCTCCGGGGCGCGTCCGACCTCTCTCTGAGGACGAGCAAGCCCCGACGACTCGCCGCCGGTTCGCTCAACGGCAGAACCAGCCTCCGCCCGCGTTTTGAGTCCGACGAAAGTGCCGCGACAACTGATGGACAACACCGCCCGCGCCCCAGAGCGTGCTGCCCAGCAGACGCCTTCCGCCGAAGCCCCGGCGGGCTGGGGCGAGGTGCACAAGGGCCTCGCCGACGAGCACGGCCTCTCGCTCATCCTGGTCGAAGGGCGAACCCCTCCACCTCTCTTAGCCGCCAATAACAACTCGGTCTGCGCGGCCTTCATGTCTTCGCGCAAACACGCGCACCGCTGCCAGCCCGACTGCGGCGAGGCACACTCGCGCGCCCACGAGGCCGGCGCGACGACACACTACCGCTGCCACGCGGGCCTCCACTGCTTCACCATGCCCGTCTCTTTAGGCGAAGGCAAGCAGGCGGGGAAGAAGCTCGCCGTCATCGGCGGGCGCTGCTTCCTCAGCGTCGCCGACTACCGCGCGCTCGTCGAGCGCGTGCACTCCGGCGACCTCACAGAGCTTCTCGCGTCCGACCCCTTCCGCAACGTCCACTTCGCCTCGCGTCAAGACCTCGAAGAGATGGCCGCGCACGTCGCCGAATCCGCCAGCTCCTTCGCCGGGTCGCGGCGGACGAAAGACGAAGCCGCGCGCGACGACGCGAAGCGCGACGACGCGAAGGCCGCGACGAACGGCGCGCGCCACTCCGCCGAGAACGGCCACGGGTCAGTCGTGGGCGAGAAGAGCGCTGCGTCGAGAGTTAAGGGGAAGGCGTCAAAGACAGAAGGCAGGGCGACCGAACCGGAAGAGAGGGCGAACGGGGTAGAGGAGAAGGCGAACGGGGCGGCTGAAGAGACTCGCGCGGGCACGGAAGAATCCGCGCCGCGGGCCGCGAGCGAAGGCGAGGCCGAACGGGCGCGGGGCGCGGGCGCGTTTCAGACGCGGGGCGAGCGCGCGCCGGCGCAAGGCGAGGGCACTTCGGCGCAGAGCCTGACGATTCCCGGCGGCGGCTCGCTTGAAGAGGCTTGCCGCAAGGCCGCGCGCACGCTGGTCGAGGAGTACGGCGTCGCTTCGGTCGCGTTGCTGCTGCGCGCCGACGACAGCTTCTACACGGTCTGCGCGACCGGCGCGTTCGAGAAGAAGCCGCCGCGCGTCGCGCTCAAGCCGAAGGAGATCAAACTTCTGCTTGCGGCGACGCACGAGGATTCCATCGCCGTGCCCGCCGCGGG
>JALZHC010000255.1 GCA_030914105.1 Acidobacteriota bacterium | reverse complement strand
CACGCGGCGCACTGCGGCTCGCAGCCGATGCGCGGCGAGGGCGCGCGGAGTCTGCCCGTCGCCGAGAGCTCCTGCTGCGGCGTTTCGGGCGCGGGCGAAAGCGCGGACGAAGAGGGCGGCGACTCGCGCGCGCTGCTGACGCGCTACAACGTCAACGACTACGCGGCGAGCGTGAAGGTCTTCGCCGTCAAGCCGCGCCATGAGTGAGCGGGGACGCGTCCAGACCGTCCGCGCAAGTGACCTCGCGCGCCGCCTCGCGGCGGAGGCCGTCGGCACATGCTTCCTGCTGGCCGCGGTCGTCGGCTCAGGGATAATGGGCGAGCGCCTGTCGGGCGGCAACGCGGCAGTCGCCCTGCTGGCGAACACGCTCGCGACGGGTGCGGCGCTCGTCGCACTGATACTGACGTTCGGCCCCGTCTCCGGCGCGCACTTCAACCCGGCGGTGACGCTCTGCGACGCCTCGCAGGGCGGGCTGTCGTGGCGCGAAGTCCCGGCTTACGTCGCGGCGCAGGCGTTTGGCGCTCTCGCGGGCGTGGCCGCCGCGCACTTGATGTTCGGGCTGCCGCTCTTCAACGCGTCACGCCACGCGCGCTCTGGCGGGGCGCAACTCTTCAGCGAGTTCGTAGCGACCGCGGGGCTGCTCTCGGTGATATGGGGCTGCGCGCGGACACGCTCGGCGGCTGTGCCGTTCGCCGTGGCCGCCTACATCACCGCGGCTTACTGGTTCACCGCGTCCACCTCGTTCGCCAACCCGGCGGTCACGCTCGCGCGCTCTTTGAGCGACACGTTCGCGGGCATCAGACCGGCGGACGCGCCGGGCTTCATTGTCGCGCAGCTTCTGGGCGCGGCTGCGGCGACGGCGCTGCTGCGTTGGCTCGTGCCGACGCTGCCGGAAGAGGCGAAGGCTGTCATAGTCCCACACGGCGAGGGGGAAGAGCGCGGGCGTTGAAAAGCGAGTAAGGAGATGGACGATAAAAAACGTGTGCTGATTCTCTGCACGGGGAACTCCGCGCGCAGCCAGATGGCCGAGGGCTTGTTGAGGGAGATCGGCGGCGGTCGCTTCGAGGTCTACAGCGCCGGAACTCACCCGAGCAGCGTGCGCGCCGAGGCCGTCGAGGCGATGCGCGAGGTCGGCATTGACATCAGCGGGCAGCGCTCGAAGTCCGTGGACGAGTTCGCGGGGCGCGAGTTCGACTACGTCGTCACGGTCTGCGACAACGCGCGGGAGGAGTGCCCGGTCTTTCCGGGCCGGACTCAGCGCGTCCACTGGAGCTTTGAAGACCCGGCGGAGGCCGAGGGCGAGTGGGCGGAGCGCCTTGCGGTCTTCCGACGCGTGCGCGAACGCATCGGCGCTCGTCTGCGCGAGTGGGTCGGCGGATTAAGTTAGTTGCCCTGCGAGTTGTTGTCGTCGGAGTCGTCCGGCTGGTCTTCGTCGGACGAGTCGTCGGGCGGGGGCGTCCCCTTCTGTTCGCGCATGCGGAGGATGGAGCAGTCGTCGTCGTGGTAGACCTCGTCGAACCAGCCGCTGTCGAGGGCGCTGTTGTAGAAGTCCTGGTGTTCGTGATCCGAGAAGGTATAGCGTGCGCAGCGCTTGTGCTCGCCCTCGCCGGTGCAGAAGTTGTCGCGGATGAGCGGGCCGAGGTTGGCGACCTCTTCGTCGCTGAGGTCTTTGCCGATGGTGATCTTGGCGTAGAGGTCGGAGAGCTTTTTATCCTTGTCGAGCAGGTAGGTCGGGTCGAGGCCGGAGACGTATGCGAAGTTCGGGTTGTAGAAGAAGAGCTTGGGGAAGTCGTCCCAGTCAGTGTTGAGGATCAGCTCGCCCTTGTCAGCGTTCTTTGAGAGCCACTCCATGCCGCCGCGGTAGAAGTCGGGCGCGGCCATGCCTGCAATGTCCTGCGAGGTAACGCGCGCGTACCAGACCGTCGGCGCGCAGAGCAGCACGAAGGCCGTGCAGACGATGACGAACTCCCACGCGCGCGCACGCTCGGCGGGGCTTGCGACGAGCCGCTTCAGCCTTCCCGAAGGCTTGAGCGCGTACTCGCGCGCGGGCGTTCGTCCCGCGGCCTCGTCCGCACGCGCGTCGCCGCCGTTCGCGGCTGAGTCCGCTTCTACGGTCGTCAACTCTTCGCCCACCGTCTCGTCCGGCGCGACCGTTTCGCGCGCGATGAAGCGCGCGCGGGCGCGGGCGACGAGCGGCTCGACGGCGAAGGCCGCGAAGAGGACGGCGAAGGGCGGGAAGTATTCGGCGAAGCGACGCCAGCGCGCGTTGACGACCAACAGCGCCGTCGAGAAGAGGAGGAAGAAGAAGGCGCGTCGCTGCTCCTTCTTCGCCGAATTCCTGAAGGCGATGTAGCCGGCGAACATCGCCGCCAGCGCCACGCCGCAGTTGCCGAGGAATTCCCAGGTCGTGTAGGCGTACCACTCGTTCCCGACCGAGGTCGAGAAGTCGCCGGCCCTGACCTTGATGAGGATGTGCTCGTAGAGCAGTTGGATGTTGTGCGGGAAGTAAGGGTTGATGACGAAGCCGAGCGCCGTGCCCAGGAGCACCAGCACGCACGCGGCGAGCGCCCACACGACCTCGCGGTTGATGGCACGTTCCTGCCACGCTGTCACGACGAACCAGAAGAAGGCCGCGGCCCAGAGCAGGAAGACGAGGTCGTAGGTCAGGGCGAAGACGAAGGCGAGCGGGAGGAGCCGCAGGTACTTGCGCTCGAAGAGGAAGTGTATGCCGAGGACGAGCAGGACGATTGAGACGCTCATCGCCTTGCCCATGTTCATGCGGTAGAGGAAGGGCGCGGCGCTGCCGATGATGGCGACGAGCCAGACGAGCGGGTAGCTGATGCGGTTCCTGACCGCCAGCCAGTAGCAGGAGAAGACCGCGAGGCAGGCGAAGAGCCACGTGCCGATCTTCGCGCCGGTCTGGAAGTCTTTGAACCAGGTGAAGGGAATCTGGAGGATGTGGAAGAGCAGGTGGTGGTCAACGTAGTCCTTCGGGTTGAGCGTCGTGAGCGGCAGCGCGTCGAACGACGGCGGGAAGTGGCCCGTCCGTATCCCCTGCCAGAGCATCTGGCTCCAGCGGAAGTGGTAGTACGCGTCGTAGTCGCCGCAGCAGATCGAGCCGGTCGAGAATTGCAGGTACCAGAAGACCGCGCCGATCAGTATCGCGCCCACCGCCAGCAGCATCCCGCGGCTTCCCAAGACCGCCGCCAGACTCCAACGCCGCGCGGGCCTGGCCCCGACTTCCGCCTCTTCGGCGGGCATCCTCCCGCCCTCGCCGATCTCCTCGATGTTCTCCATGACCGCCTCTCCCCCGCGCCCGCGCACGCCACAGCCGAAGCTCACGCCGCCCGAACTGAAGGCCACGAAAATAACACGAAGGGCGCGCGCATTGAAGTAAAGATGAAGGCGGAAGGATGAAGGATGAAGTGAAATTGAACTATTGATTCATTGAGTCATTGGCTCATTGAATCAATGAAGCAATGAAGCAATGAAGCAATGAACCGATGACTCAATCTCTTATTCATCCTTCATCCTTCCGCCTTCATCCTTTAACCACAGAGGCGCTTGACGATGTCGAGGAGGTCGGAGGGCCGGATGGGTTTGGTGAGGAAGCCGTCGAAGCCGGAGGCGCGTGCGCGCTCGCGGTCGTCGTACATTGAGAAGCCGGTGACGGCGACGAGCGGGGTGTGCGCGTATTCGGGGAGCTCGCGCAGGGCTTCGGCGAGCTGGTAGCCGTTCATGCCGGGCATGCCGATGTCGGAGACGACCACGTCGAAGTGCTCGCGCCGCGCGGCGTCGAAGGCTTCGGGGGCCGAGAGCGCGGTCGCCACCTCGTAGCCGGCGAAGCGCATCATCGTCGCCAGCATCTCGGTCACGTCCGGCGAGTCGTCAACGACGAGCGCGCGCGTCTTCGAGCAGCGAAGCTCCGCGCCGCGCCGCTCGTCTGCCGCGCGCTCTTTGCCGTCGCCGCCCAGCGGGCCGGACGCGCGACGCGGAGTCTGACGGGGCGGGCGGCGCGGCACGTCCTCGCGGTTCGTTTCTGTAGGGTACGTCATGTTACTCCCCCCGGCCCGTCCTACGGCTCGCGCCTCTCAGAAGGCGCGCGACTTGCTCGGCGAGCGCGGACGGCTCGACGGGCTTCGGGACGTGCGCGTCGAAGCCCGCGGCGAGCGCGGCCTCGGCGTCCTTCAGCGCGGCGTAGCCCGTGAGCGCCAGCGCGGGCACTCCGCGCAGGTGGGGCAAGCTCCGCAAACGCCTGATTAACTCGTAGCCGTCAATTCGTGGGAGACCGATGTCTGAGACGATTATATCAAACGGCGCGGACTCGGCAACGCGCAACGCGTCCTCGGAGCTGCCGCAGCCGTCGACCGTGTAGCCGCGCGCCGCGAGCGCGACCCTCAGCATGTCGAGCGTGTCGCGCGAGTCTTCGATCAGGAGCACGCGCCGCGCCCCTTCCGCGCGCGGCGTCGCGTCGGCGGCGTCTGCGCGCAGCATCGAGTCAGAAGCGTCCGTCCCGCCTGCCCGCTCGCCCCCTCCGACTTCAGCCTGCCCGCCGCCTTCCGACGCGGCCTGCTCCCGGCGTTCGTTCGCGTTCTGCTCGTCGCCTTCCGACGGGGCCGGCGCGACGGTTTCCGCTGTGGACTGTGCGACGGCTTCCGCGCCGGCTTGCGCGACGGGCAGCGTGAAGGCGAAGCGGCTGCCGCGGCCCACTCCCGCGCTCGCTGCCTCGACGCGCCCGCCGTGCGCCTCGACGAGGCTCTTGACTAACGCGAGGCCGAGGCCGAGGCCGCCGTGAAAGCGCGTCGTCGCCATGTCGGCCTGCCGGAAGCGCTCGAAGACGTAGGGCAGAAACTCCGGCGCGATGCCTTCGCCCTCGTCCGAAACCTCGACGCGCGCCTCGCCGTCGCGCCCGCCGACGCGCACGCGCACGCGCCCGCCTTCGGGCGAGAACTTCACGGCGTTGTCCAGAAGGTTGCAGACGACCTGCATCAGGCGCGTGCGGTCGCCGCTGACGTGGACGCGCGACGTGCCTTCCGTCTCGACTTCGAGCGCGACCGAACGCTCGCCGGCGCGCGTGCGACAGGTCTCGACCGCCTCGCGCACGAGCGCGCCGAGTTCGACCGGCGCGCGCACGATGCGGAGCTTGCCCGAAAGTATCGAGGCGATGTCGAGCAGGTCGTTGAAGAGGCGCGAGAGCGTCTCGGAGTTCTTCTGGATGACACGCAGGCCGCGCTCGACCTCGTCCGGCGCGGGCCGGAGCGTGAGGATCATGTGCACCCAGCCGAGGACGGGCGTCAGCGGAGTGCGCAGCTCGTGCGAGAGCGTGGCGAGGAACTCGTCCTTGGCGAGGTTGACCTCCTCCGCCGCGCGGCGCGCGCGCCGCTCACTCTCAAGCAGGCGCTCGCGCTCGCGCTCGGCGTGCTTCTTCTCGGTGATGTCGCGCGCGATGGTCGAGGCCCCGACCAGGCGGCCCGAAGAGTCGCGCAGCGGCGAGACCGTCACCGAGGCGTCGATGCGCGTGCCGTCCTTGCGCAGGCGCATCGTCTCAAGGTGCTCGACGCGCTCGCCGCGGCGTATGCGCGACATGATCTCCTGAAGCTCGCCGGAAAGCTCCGGCGGGACGACGAGCGAGATGTGGCGGCCCAGCACTTCCTCGGCGGCGTAGCCGTACATCCGCTCGGCGGCGCGGTTCCAGCTCGTAATCGTGCCGTCGAGCGTCTTCGAGAGGATGGCGTCGTCCGAGGACTCGACGATTGCGGCCAGCATCACGCGCTCGCGCTCGGCCTTGCGCCGCTCGCTGATGTCGTGGAAGACGAGGACGACGCCCGTCACCTGGCCGCGCACGTCGCGGATGGGCGCGCCGCTGTCGTCAATCGGCGTCTCGCTGCCGTCGCGCGCGATGAGCATCGTGTGGTTGGCGAGTCCGACGACCTGTCCCTCGCGCAGAACCTTCGCGACCGGG
>JALZHC010000254.1 GCA_030914105.1 Acidobacteriota bacterium | reverse complement strand
GTCTAAGACGACGTGCTTGCCGAGCGATTGCTGGAAGCCGACGTTGAACTGCCGGCGCAGGCCCGGCTTCAATGCCTGATTGGTCGCCGCGCCGAGCGTGCCGTCGGCGAGTCCGCCCGCGCCGGTTGTGCTTGAGAGCACGAGGTTCTCGTTGTAGGGCGTCTCGAAGTTGCGCGTGTAGGAGGCGCGCAGAACCGTGCCCGTCCGCTTGATGAGGTAGGAGAGGCCGAGACGCGGCTGGAGCGAGTGGCCGCGGCTAAGGCCGACGTAGTTGTCGAAGCGCAGGCCGAGGTTGAGCGTCAGGTTTCCGAGCGTCACCGCGTCCTGCGCGAAGAGCGCCTCCTGCTTGATGTCGGTGTGGCCGCGGAAGGCGAAGAGGTGGCCGCCGCGCGTGAGGTCGAACGGAAGCAGGCCGGGGAGGAAGTCGGGGCTTGAGGGGTCGTTGAAGTTCGGGTCGGTGATGCCGAACTGGAACGCCTCGGTCAGGAACGTGTGCGAGAGCTGCGCGCCGAACTTGGCGTTGTGTTTACCCTTCACGTAGGCCACGTCGGCGTGGAGGCCGGTGTTGGCGAGCCGACGCTGCTGGCTGATGGTCGTCGTCTGGTCGTTGAAGGGATTGGCGCTGGGGAAATACCAGACCTGGTCGAGACGGTAGAAAGGGTTGACCGTTAAAATCGTGTGCGGGCTGAAGACGTGGACGTAGCCGGGCGCGATGTTTACGGAGCGGACGAGCTGGCGCTGATCTTGTCCGAGCGCCTGCTGCTCGAAGGTGTTCGGAATCTCGAAGCTGTTGCGCGCGAGGAAGAGGTTGAGGTGGAGCGTGTCTTTGCTCGTGGGGCTGTAGTCAACGCGGTCGAAGACGTTGCCCGAAGTGCCGCGGTCGTGCAAGACGGTAAACTCCGGGGCGTCGAGGAAGCGGCCTGAGCGCTCGAAGTTGAAAGTCAGGAAGTTGCCGAGCCGCTGGCCGCCGTAGGCGAGCGAGAGGTTCTGGCTGGCGTCGCCGAAGGTTCCGTAGGTCGTCGTGAAGCTGCCGGTGGGCTTCTTCTGGCCGAGGCCGGACTTGGTGATGACGTTGACGACGAGGCTCGTCTTGTCGCCGTACTCGGCGGGCGTCGCGCCCGTAATGACTTCGAGCGACTGGACGGCTTCGGGCGGAAGCTGCGTGGAGAAAGCCTTGCTCTGCTGGTCGGAGATGTTCTGGTTGTCAATCGAGTAGGAGGTGTCGGAGTGCTCGCCGAGCGGGTGGGCCATGCCGTTGGAGTCGGCGACGACGCCGGGCGCGGCCAGTGTGACCGCTTCGCTCAGGCCGGAGCCGGGCGAGCGAATCGGCAGCCTGGAGATGGACGACTGGTCGATGTCGGTGTGCGACGTGGGGACATTCTCAATCGTGTTCAGAGTGTCCGTGACCGTCACCTCGGTTTCGGCCCCCGCGACCGCGAGCGCAACCTTCAGCTGGATGGGCACGGACGAGCGCACGTCCAGACGCTGCTGCGAGGGCGTGAAGCCTTCGGCGGCAACCGACAGTTGGTAAGTGTTGGGCGGAACGTCGCCGATGCGGAACGCGCCGTCGGCGTCGGTCTTGACGGAGCGGTTGAAGCCCGTCAAGGAGTTCTCAATCTTAACGACCGCGCCGGGGATGACCGCGCCGTTCGGGTCGGTGACGACGCCCGTCACCGTGCCGGCGCTGCCGAGCGACTGCGCGAAGGTTTGGGGCGCGCAGGCCGCGACGGCCAGAAGAAGGACGGCGCGGAGCGCGAACTTAGGAAGGCTTATCTTAAACATCACTTTTACCTCTCTCTGGGCCTCGTTGATCTTGAGCGACCGTCTCCGTTAGTCGGGCAGCCCGCTCTTCAAAGAGCGGGTCGGCCTCCGCGGAGCGAGGGCGGTCTGAATCAATAAGCGTTTGCGGGAGTTCGCCGAGGCGACGTGTTGCCGCTCAGGCGGACGAAGGCGCTGGGCTTTAGAGAGAAGTCTGCGGGGGGGCGCGACCGCGCCGCGTGGCGCCGGACGCAGAGAGGTAAGGGGTTTGGACGAGCGAGACGGCGGCGTGCTCGGCGGGCGGAGCCGGCATGAAGACCGGGCCGTAGAGCAGGCCGCCCGAAAGCTGTTGGTGGAGCTGGCAGATCGAGCAGTCGCCTGCGTTCTGCGAGCCGCTGGTCTGACTGCCGGACAGGTCGCCGGCCCTGACGAATCGCGCCGTTTTGGATGCGCGCGCGAGCGGCACGCTTGCGGGCGAGCCGTGCGTGTGTACGACGTCGAAGGTCGCGCTGAAGAGGATGGAAGAGAGAAGCAGAAGCGGCAGCGCGCGCGCCTGACGCGCGCGGCGTGGCTTCAAAGATGGAAGGGAGCTTCTTCTCAACGCCTATGACACTTCGCCGGAGTTAGTTAGACCGTTCAATATAGTTATCGCTCACACCGATGTCAAACTGTTCTTTCCGCCGCGCGCGATGCCGGACGTTTGAGGGCGCGAGCCGTGCGAAAAAAAGCCGCTTCTATTGATGTTTTGGCGTGCCTCGGCGTTGGTTCGCCAGGGCAGTTTCTGAAGCGCGGGCCTTGAAAAAAGTGAGCCGCCGTCAGGATAAACCAGCGCGGCGGCGGAAAATCCAAATTAATGTAACCCGGCGCGTGCGCGGCGCGTCTTAAGAGACGTTACACGGATTGGTCAAAAGGTTTGCCCTGACTCTTCCTGTTGAGGGCGCGGCGACGCCGGCCCTGAAAGCCGGCTCCGCGCGCGAGTTCGGCGTCGGACTTTAAGGCCGCGACCGTGCCCGGCTCTTCCGATTCAAAACAAACGTAAGGAGAAGACTAAACGATGCGAAAGATTTTTGTCGGAATCACGACCGCCTGCGTCCTTCTGGCCGGCGTCCTTTCGGCGAGCGCCGCCGCGCCCGCCAGCTTCGCCGGAACCTGGGCGCTCGACAAGGCGAAGAGCGAAGGACTGCCGCCGAACGCCGCGGCCCTCGAAAGCCTGACGCTTACGGTCACGCAGGACGCGCAGCAGCTCACGGTGGACTCCAAGGCCACGATGGGCAGCCAGGCGGAAGCGGCGGGCGGCCCCGGTCAGGGGCGCGGGCGCGGCATGGGCCTCTACCCGCAGAACTCCAGCTACAAGCTCGACGGCACGGAGACGACCGCCGATAACCCCGGAGGCCGCGGCGGCACGACCACCTTCAAGGCAACCTGGAAGGACGGCGGCAAGACCCTTGAGCTGAAGCGGGTCAGCAAGCTCAGCTTTCAGGGCAACGACGTGACCATCACGAACACCGAAGACTGGACGCTCTCCGCCGACGGCAAGACGCTCACCATCAAGCGCACCAGCGAGTCGCCGCGCGGCACTCAAAACTCGACGCTCGTCTTCAACAAGCAGTAAGCCCGAAGCGCACGCCTTCAAACGTAGAAGAGCGCGAAGCCGCACGTGAAGTGCTTCGCGCTCTTCTACGTTTTTTAATCTCGACGCGCGAAGGGGCGCGGGCCGGTGCAACCGTGCCGCGGGCCGCGGAGTCTAAACGGCCTGCTGGCCGCCATTTTCGTCTTTGTAGTAAACTGCGGGGAAGGCGATTCGACCGCGTCGCGGTCGGCGAAATTCAGACGGGCGGGGAAAGTTTCGGCGATGGCACTTCTGGAAGTTGTGAAGTACGGCGACCCGGTCTTGGAGAGGCCGGGCGACCCTGTGACGGAGTTCGGCGAGCGTCTGAAGCGGCTCGTCTCCGACATGTTCGAGACGATGTACGCCTCGCGCGGAGTGGGTTTGGCTGCGCCGCAGGTCGGCGTCTCGAAGCGCCTGTTCGTGATGGACTGCTCCGGCGGCGGCGACCCTTCGGCGCGCGTCGCGCTCGTCAACCCCGTAGTGCTGCGCGTCGAGGGCGAGCAGACGGGCGACGAGGGCTGCCTCTCATTCCCAGGCATCTTCTTCCCCGTCAAGCGCTCTTTGCGCGCCGTCGTCCGCGCGCAGGACACGGACGGCGAGGAGTTCGAGTTCGACGGCCTCGAGCTTGAGGCCCGCTGCATGCTCCACGAGACAGACCACTGCGACGGCATCGTCTTCCTCGACCGCACCACGCCGCTCAAGCGTGAGCTTGTCCGCCGCAAGATCAAGAGACTCCAGAAGCAGGGGCGCTGGGTTTAGCTCAACTAACAGTACCGCGAGCGGTAGCCTCGCGGGTAGTAGCCCAGTGAGGCAAGTCCTCATCGCAAGGCACACCCGCTCGCTACCGCTCGCGGTACTGTTTTGTGATAGCATGAGGTCAAAACAAAGACGCGGCAATCAATAGTTTTCAGCTTGAGGAGCAGCTTATCATGCAGCAGATGCAGCACGACGAATTCCGCAACGAGACGTTTACCGATTTCAGCAAAGAGGAGAACGCGCGTGCGATGCGCGAGGCCATCGCGCAGGTGAAGTCGGAGCTTGGGCGCGAGTACCCGCTCGTCATCGGCGGCGAGAGAATCAAGACGGGCCGCACGTTCGACAGCCTCAACCCGGCGAACAGGACGGAAGTCGTCGGCCAATTCCAGAAGGCGACCGAAGAGCTTGCGCGCGCCGCGGTCGAGCGTGCGAACGAGGCGTTCCAGACCTGGCGCAACGTGCTTCCGCAGCAGCGCGCCGACCTACTCTTCCGCGTCGCGGCGCTCCTGCGCGAGCGCCGCCACTACTTCTCCGCCTGGATGATTCACGAGGTCGCGAAGTCCTGGCCCGAAGCCGACGCCGACACAGCCGAGGCCATAGACTTCTGCGAGTTCTATGCGCGCGAGATGCTACGCTACGCCGCGCCGCAGCCCCTCACAAAGGTCGAGGGCGAGGAGAACCGGCTCGAATACATTCCGCTCGGCGTCGGCGTCGTCATCCCGCCGTGGAACTTCCCGCTCGCCATCATGGCTGGCATGACCGTCGCTTCGTTTGTCACCGGCAACACGGTCGTCCTCAAGCCTTCGTCGGACGCGCCGGCCATCGCCTACAAGTTCTTCGAGCTTCTGGAAGAGGCGGGGCTGCCCGCGGGCGTCGTCAACTTCATGACCGGCTCAGGCGGCGAGGTCGGCGACACGGTGGTTGACCACCCGCTGACGCGCTACGTCGCCTTCACAGGCTCGAAGGAGATAGGGCTTCGCATCAACGAGCGGGCGGCGAAAGTCCACGAAGGGCAAATCTGGATCAAGCGCGTCGTCGCCGAGATGGGCGGCAAGGACGCCATCATCGTCGACTCCGACACAGACCTCGACGAAGCGGCGGCGGGCGTCGTCGCCTCCGCCTTCGGCTTCCAGGGGCAGAAGTGCTCGGCCTGCTCGCGCGCAATCATCGTCGCCGGGGCTTACGACGGCGTGCTCGAACGCATCGTCGAGCGCACGGCGAAGCTCCTGGTCGGTGACCCAACCGAGCAGGCGACGACGATGAGCGCCGTCATCAACCAGAAAGCCTTCAAGACCATCAACGACTACATCGAGAAGGGCAAAGCGGACGGCGGGCGCGTCGTCGCGGGAGGCGGGAGCGACGGCGAACAGGGCTTCTTCATCGAACCGACCGTCATCGCCGACGTGAAGCCCGGCGACCGCGTCGAGCAGGAGGAAATCTTCGGCCCCGTCCTCGCCTGCATCCGCGCTGAAGACTTCGACCACGCGCTCCGCATCGCCAACGACACGGAGTACGGCCTGACCGGCGCAGTCTACTCGAACGACCGCGAGAAGCTGGAGCGCGCGCGCCGCGAGTTCCACGTCGGCAACCTCTACCTCAACCGCAAGTGCACGGGCGCGCTCGTCGGCGTCCACCCCTTCGGCGGCTTCAACATGTCCGGCACCGACTCGAAGGCCGGCGGCCGCGACTACCTCGGCCTCTTCATGCAGGCCAAGGTCGTCTCCGAAAAAATCCGCCCCGGCTACTCGAACAGGGAGAAGCGCGGCGCCATCTGAAAGCCCCGGATCCGAAACATATGAACCCCCAAAAGGCACTGGCCGCGGCCCTCGTCGCGGCGTCG